>CAYMLT010000272.1:0-4870 GCA_964391265.1 uncultured archaeon | reverse complement strand
CAATTTCTCTGGTAGAGAGGTTGAAGATCATGCTTCTCTTATCATCACTCATGAGGATGGAAGAATTAGCACGTTAGATTCAATTTGGCATTGGATTGACCGTCCAAATGAACGAGTCATCGAATTCTTTTTTGAAAAAGGCTACATCGGCATCAAGCTTGAATCAGGGAAGAGGTATCTTGAATACCATTTGGCAGACCAGGGTCCTGTTCGCATATGGCAGGAAAGTGCTGATAACGCTCTAATAGAAGCATTGGGCCTTCATTCTCGAAACATGTCCCCAGAAGCAATTGAAACAATAACATCCGTTGGTACAGAGCGTTACGCCGCTCTAAGCTACTCATTCCTCTCCTCTGTTCAATCAGGACGAGAAATCTCACCTGATTTCAAGGACGCCGTTGCCGCACATCGAGTAGTCGATGCAGCGTATGAATCGGCGGATAAGAATCGACAGGTTGACCTGCTCTAGAAACGATAGCTGTAAAGACATCCTTAAGTGACCTTCAATAGATTAAAAGGTCAGCTATGAAACCTATTCAGCTTGATAGTATAGACACGGCAAACTATGATGCACTAATAGTCGGCGGTGGAGCTGGTGGTCTTCTAACTGGATTAGCCCTTACTGCGGAAGGGAAACGAGTCCTTATCGTTGAGAAAGAAGACCGATTAGGAGGAGTTTGGCATAGTTATTGGGTTGATGGATATCGTGTAGATAACGGTCTACATGTAATAACCCGAGTGAAGAATGGTGCATTTGCTCGGTTTATGCGGAACCATCTTTCACCACCTCCCGAGTTTGTGCTTCATGATGGGTGGGAATTTAGAGTTTACGATAAAACGGGTAGCATTCCTTCAACTGTTGGAGAAACATTGCGCTGGCCCCTTACAGATTTTCGAGGAAGACTTGGTTTGATTAAAATAGGTGCTAAAATCAAGACCATGAAATTGGAGGAGATGGAAACATACAAGGATATATCCTTCCTCGAATTCATGCAATCCCGAGGTGCTACCAATCAAGTTATGCTTGATGTGATGCAGAGTGCAATCTTCATGGCCGCTGGAGTAGGTATTGAGAAGGCTTCAGCGTACGAATCATTACGAACCCTGAAAGATACCGATAAGGAATCTGGAAAGCTTAAATCAGTGATTAAACTCATTATGGGCTCCGACGGAGAGTATGATGAAGGGTACGTTATTGGAGGGATGGGAGGTCTCATCAGTCGAGTAATTGAGGCAATTAATGGCAATTATGTTTTGGATGCCCCTGTTGAATCCATCCATTCAGTGGATGGAGTTGTAACAGGGATTGCCGCTGCAGGGACAAAATTGGAACACTCCCTCATCATCAGTAACATCCCCCTGTGGTCAATGAACAATATCGTCAAGTCCGACTCAGCAGAAACACAGGAATTCTTTGAACAGAATAGCAAGCTGATTCCAACTCATGGCTTAACCGTCTGGCTTGGGCTAGATAAAATCGTGATTGGCGATCGTAAAAATCGTGTTCTTGTACATCCTAATCCGAACCGCTGGATTGTATCAATATCCAGCTTTGATCCATCCTGTGCTCCAGAGGGAAAAGAACTGATTGCAATAGCAATGATGGCAATTCCGGGAAAGGACATAGACGAACAGGTCCAGATAATGAAAAGCCACGGTCTGGAAAAGTACCATCCTGAAATATTGGATCATATTGAAATGGAACACATTCAGATCTCCTATGCAACTCGAGCACAACTGATTCCTGGACAAACGGATCTTGACCGTCCTGGTCCCCGCACTCCTGTGAGAGGGTTGTATCTTGTAGGTACTGACACTGCTGGTTCTGGCGTAGGACTTCAACAAGCAGCGAATTCCGCTGTAGGTGTATCGCAGGCTTTGAAGGACGACGGAATTATTTAGTGTTCGGGAACCGAAGCGCTTTTCCTTTGATGTATCACGATGTTAGGAATGATATGGAATATCTGGTACTGAAAAGAAGCCAAAACCAATGAATCCTACATCTTTGTTGCCCTAAGTGAGAACATGAACGGAACATATTCCTCCCCTTCGGGAAGTACCCAGCGGCCATATCTGTTCTCGACCATGAACGGTAGTGCTTGATAGGTTGTGAATGGGAATTCATTGAAGAATTCTATATGCAATCCGACTTTTGTGAGCACATTGATGATTCGAGAAATACTATGATTCCACTCGTAAGCGGTCCTGGCTTCCATCTTCTTATCATGGTTAGAGTATGTATTATCGGAAACATAGCTCATCGGCTCTGGTCCATGGAAGTAAGGATAACGTACCTTGAGTGTCGCCTCTTCTGTTTCGTCATCAAATATGTAACCAAATGGATGGAACTCGCGTATATAGAAGATTCCTCCGGGTTTCAAGAAGTGATTTATGATTTCTCCCCACTTCTTCAAATCATTTAGCCACATTATAACTCCGCCTGATGTAAATACAATGTCAAACTTCTGATTCAAGTTCTCTCGTAGGTCATAGATGTTTGACTGGACAAACTTGGCATTTAGCTTCGCTTCGTTTGCGATGCTTCTTGCCAAATTGATAGCCTCCCCTGAGAAATCCACTCCAACAACATCTGCTCCTAATCTTTCCCACGACATTGTGTCCAATCCAAAGTGGCATTGAAGATGCAACAGGGATTTTCCTGAAACTTCTCCTATCTCCTCTATTTCAATAGGGTCCAATGTACTCTCCCCTTTCAGGAAGCCTTTGACATTGTAGAATTCCGAATCCTTGTGTACTTCCACTTTGGCATCCCAAAGGTCCCTATTTGCATCGAAGAACTTGTTCATATTTCCTGCCTTCTCACGTTGCGATTCGTGATGACATCTTTGAAAGAACTATCGGTTTCTGCCAATTGTGTTAGGAACGAAACAGTTTTGTTACCTAAATGTCGGGCTGAAGTTGACTAAAAGATCAGGTTCACTGAGGAGCAACTTGAAAATGCCAATGATTGAGATTAGATGGCACGGACGTGGCGGACAAGGCGGAGTGACATCAGCTGAGCTACTAGCAAAAGCTGCATATTTGGATGGATATAAGGGTGTACAAGCTTTCCCATACTTTGGCGCGGAGAGGCGCGGTGCACCTGTAAAAGCCTTCACAAGAATTTCTGACACCGAAATAAACGTTCGAAGCCAGATATACACGCCCGACATTGTGGCTATTATGGACCCTGGTATCATCGATATTATCGACCCTACTGAAGGCATCAAGAAGGAAGGTACTATTATCATCAACACTCCCAAAAAACCATCCGATTTTGACTATGGTGACGCACGAGTCTGGACTTATGATGGCACTGGAATCGCACTAAGTTATGGACTTCTAGTTGCTGGGCTTCCAGTAGTAAACACAACAATGCTGGGGGCTTTCGCAAAAGCTACAGGACTTGTGAAGCTGGAAACTGTTCAACAAGTCATCAAAACAAATTGGCCTGGCAAAGTAGGAGAAAAGAATGCTGCTGGAGCTGAAGCTGCATACAATTCCTGCGTTACAAAGTAATTCTGCCATGAATCGTCTTTTGGGATGGCTGCGTGGCAGCCACCACCAAATAGCCAAGAAATCTAGGCAAACATCCGTTCATAGCCTCTTCGGGCTGCTTGTCCTTTCCGCATACCCTCAACATTTTCAGCTACTTCGCCCATCTTCTCTCGTATTTTATCCCCACTAACTTGAAGTTCTTCTACCTTCACACCCAGGTCGTAAAGCCTATTCAATGCCTGAAGAAGACTGACGGCACCTTCTGGGTCGGGAATCATAGTAATAGCAGGTGTAAGCAATGCAAACCCTATCATGTCTCGACAGAGAGTTTCAGAGAGGATAGAGCCTGCGATTCCAGTTATTATCCCCTTTTGCAAAATTTCCATCTCTTTGTCTTCTTTGAGGTCTTTGAGTTTCTCTTCTTCCGCAGCGTAGAGGACTTTTCGATTTACTGGAAGTCCTTGGACCGGAATACCATCAATGACAACTGTTTCGTTCACTCCCATACTTGAAGCCCAATCGAGCAAAACAGAACTGACATGATACATGCCTTCATCCATTATGGGAAGCTCTGTCATCACAACCAGGAGGTTATGCTTCTCACTGGCATAGATGCGAAACGGATGCCTAAGTCTGCCATCAATGAAAACCGCGGCCGAAGGCATGTACTTGGATCTCACATGGGCTACTTCTTCCATTTCAAATTGCTCAATTATTGCACTTGCAGCTATTGTTCCAACAACACCCGCAGATGGGAATCCGCAAATGAGGAGCGGATGAGCCATCTCGATTTCTTTCGTCTGCACTACTTGTGCTTCTGGAGCACCAAGGATTTTGGCTTTGCATTCTTCGGCCATAAGGAAAACAACCTCAACACGTATTCAGTCTGTACAGCATTATTAAGTTTGGCAAGTAGATGCTTTGGACGCTCTATGGAGCAATTATCTTAGTGGACTTATTTTAGGGAACGTTTTAACCTGCCTTATGCTATTAGTGAGTAGAGCTGTATTGTTATGCGTTACAGAACTCATGCCATTCGCCCCCCTCCCATCATGAAACTGGCTGAAACTGCCAAGCGCTTCATAGGGTCCTCGAACTTTCTTGATTTAGGTCAGGGACTGCCAGGTCATATCCCTCCGAAGGAAGTGCTCAGTGCATTAACTGAAAGAATCTCTCATCCCCAGACTCACAGATATACCCACGACCAAGGTTATCTCGAGTTGCGGGAAGAACTTGCCCTTTATCTACGTCAGACATCTGCGATTGACGTCGACCCTCAGCGAGAGTTAGCAATAACTGCAGGCGGAAACCAAGCATTTGCAGGTACTGTACTAACACTCATCGAAGCAGGCGAAGAGGTCATAATCCCCTC
>CAYMLT010000271.1:0-4882 GCA_964391265.1 uncultured archaeon | reverse complement strand
TAGGTAGTCGATAGATTACTACCAATCAGGGGCGAAATATGGGTCTATAATTCGCTCCTCTGTTTGTATAGATTCAATAAGATGAAGGTCATTAGACGAAAGTTGGATATCTAGTGCTTCGAAATTCTCTCTCTGATGTTCTTCACTAGTGGCTTTAGGAATCGGTATCACATGCTCTTTACTCAACAACCAGGCAAGACTAACTTGTGCCTTTGTGATGTCATGACGTTCAGCGATTTCAATAATCTCTGGAATGTCATGTATCATTCCCTTTGCCAAGGGGCTATATGCTACAAGATGCATTTTCTTCTGCTTCGTGTATTCAACCATCTCTCTTTGCTGGAGTAGGGGATGCATCTCCACTTGATTGGCAATGAATGTGTTCCTAGATATAGAAAGAGCTTCGTCGAGTAAAGTGGGAGTAAAATTGCTTACAGCGATATGCTTCGTTAAACCCTCTTCAAGAATATTATCAAATGCACCAAGGGTTGATTCCGGTTCATAGGTTTCTGCAGGCCAATGGATGTATAGCAAATCAACATATTCAACGCCTAGTTTTGATATGCTCTCTGATGTTGATTTCATGAAATCCTCAGGCTGTAGGAAACTTGGAGAAACCTTTGTTGCTAGGAATATCTCATCACGAGAAACTCCCGATTGCTTGACGCCTTGGCCAACAAGTTCCTCATTGAAATAGACTTGGGCAGTATCAATGTGGCGATAACCCAGCTCAATAGCTTTTGCAATGCTTGAAGGGGTTTGTTTAGGGTCATTGTTCTCCCAAGTGCCAAGCCCAATTTTGGGAACTCTAGACAAAGGCATGCAGCTAACTAGAGCTTTTATGATAATGAATCTGATGCCATTTTCATACCATCATACTTCTAGCGATTTTGCTTCAATTTCCAGTTAACCAGAACGATAACAATAACACAAAGAAAAACGCCTGCAATGGCTCCAAACAAATAGTATCTGGGATCTATTGGGTCCGGAGTTGTTGTGGTGGGAGTTGGAATCTCTGGATTGTAGAAATAGGAAGGGTTCCTGGTGAGCTCAACATATTCGCCAGCCTCGTAGAAGGATACATTGAATGGACCGGATGTGACCATTGGATCAAGTGGAGGATTTGGATTATAGATAGCCCAATCTAATCCGTCTATCAAGTGCTTTGGAAGAATAGGTTTGTACCCTACTGCGTGTAGATGCCAGAATGACTCACTTTCAAATTCTACCACTAGAGAGTACGGGTTTGGAGCATATGCAGTAATCATGTCATCCAGATACTCGCCATATAGGTTGCTAGGGGAATCACGATAATAGCGGAGTGTAGATGCCACATCTTCACTTGTAAGTGGCATGCCATCGGACCAAGTGGCATTTTCTATGAGTTGGAACGTAAGCCTCGTATTACCATCAGATATGGCGGGATTGTCAGAATGGGTCTCAATGGTGTAAGATTTTGCCAGCCACATTACGTCCTCACCATCAGGACCCTGCTTGATTAGACTATCATACATCATTTGGAGAATATTCATTGTATACTTATCCCAAGATGTCATGAAGTTGAACGATGAAATATCCAATGGATTACTCCGGCGGAGAAATCCACCAAATGGACCTCCTTCATTCTGTTTCAAATGAACTTTGTAGTTAGTCCACCAACTGGGAATTCCGTCATTGACATCGTTAACGAACCCATCAAACCTATCGGTTCTGTAGGCAGAAAGTAGCATGTTTTCATACATGACTACGATTGGGCATTCATAGACGAATATACGTTGCATTTCAATCGCGGCTTCATATACCTCTTCATAAGTTGACGAATTGATTAGTTGATTGCTCCACGATTCGTACGAGGTGTTTCTCCAATAAGATAAATTCCAGTAGAATCCATATGAATAATCAGAACGAAATCCGTATGCAAGCCAGTCTACATCAAAATTCTCGTAGCTTTTGCCGAGAAAGACCATATCGTAATCAGAAGTCCAATAGGGGCTCCATTGCAGTGGGTACCAATCATCTATCAATGTATATGCATCAATTCCCAATGATAGTAGAGCCTCGACTGCAATATCTCCAACTTCATTGGCAATGCTTGATGAATGCCCAACAAAAACCCCAACTTCAAATGCTGAGCCATTGGGCGCTTCTCGAAAGTTGTCACTATTTACATCGAGAAAACCAGCCGCATCAAGTAATTGATTTCCCAGTGTCACATTTGGTGAGTAGTAATTATAGTCTAGCAACCCTTCGATTGAAAAAGGATTATCTTGGGGTACGCACGAATCTTGAGAAACGGAGAGCCCGTCCCATACATCTTCGGAGATTCTCTCCTTGTCCAATGCAAAAGCGAACGCACGCCTGAAAGCAGTAATATTCAGTGGATATTTCTCAGTGTTTATCGAGAGGTAGCCATATCCATTCCGTAAGGTGGTTGCGACATCAATATTCTCGGCCTCTGTGAGTGTTTCGAGGAAGCTAGGATTGACCAAGTCACCAATGAGGTCAATCTCGTCATCTTGTAAAGCAAGGACCTGCTGGTCATCTTGTGTGATTACTCTGTAGATTATCTTGTCAGCAAAAGGTCCGGTCTTTGGATGATAATCCAAATCATTCTGTGCACTGACAAGAATTGGCATAAAACCAGTGGAAAACACTGTGATTAGTAGTATTAGTTCGGTCAGACGTTTTTTGTTTCCTCGCAACAATTGAAAATCCACCTTTAGTATGTTTTAATGCAAATGCAGTCCTATTTTTCTTCTTTTGTTCTTTACAACACATTGATTATTAGCTTGGGTCAACACGAAACCATCACAGCTTCATTCATAATCTGAAATGGATTGATGGCTTGCTAGGAGATAGATGATTTGAGTACCGGATTAACAGCAAATAGAAAATTCTTGATAGCGTTAATAATTGGAGCAATAATAGCCGTTATTTCGCTAATCCTATGGAGTTTCAATCAAACGATTTCACTAGGAGTGCTAGTTGTTGCGATGGCCATTCCTATAGTAGTCTATTTGATGTATGATAATGAAATTGACTTGGAGGATCTACTCGATGAACAAGTAGAAACCCATGAAGAAGCATACATAACAGAGGTAGAAGAGCAGACAGCTCAAGTGAGTCAACTACCTATTGAAACAATAGAAGGGATTGGAGCCAAGTATGGTAAGATGCTTCGGGATGGTGGCATTACTACAGTCGCGGACCTCATCGCAGCGAAACCTGAAGAAATTAAGGATCTTTGTGGTGTAACAACCCGTAAGGCAGAGAGATGGATTGCCATGAGCAGGTTTGCATGGCTGACTTCAGTATCCGAAGAAGATGCAGAGGCAATTGTTTTTGCAACAAATATCCGAGAGCTTTTCGATTTGGCTGAAGCAGATGCATCAGAACTTCTATCGAAAATCAAGAAAGCTGTGAGTGAAGACAAAGTGGAGGTTCCTGCAGACTACGAATTCACGTTGGATAAGGTCAAAGCTTGGATAGTGGAAGCCAAAGATAATCTCTAGGAACTTGAGGGGCCAGAAATGGCCCTCTCTAGAGTTCAGGAAGGTCTTCACTATGATGGCAGAAGACCCAGTGGTCTTTTTCTATTTCTCTGAAGTCAGGCACGGCCCGGGTGCAGATTTCCGTAGCATATGAGCACCTAGGATTGAAAGGACAGCCAGAGGGAAGGTCCACAGCACTAGGCGGCGAACCACGTATACTCTGGAGCCTCAGACCCTTCTCCTTCATCCTTCGAATCATCTCCATGTTTGGATTTGCCATTAGAAATGCTCGCGTAAAGGGATGTTGTGATGATTTCATAACTGATGTAACATCACCAAATTCCATCATGCGACCTGAAGACATAACTCCCACTTTATCGCAGGTTTCGGCGACAATACTCGAATCGTTAGTTGCCATGAGAAGAGATAATCCCATCTCCTTTCTGGCAATATTGATTGCGTCCAATATCTTGTTTCGAACTGCTCCATCAACTGCAGTTGCCGGTTCATCGGCAATAACAAGGTCAGGATTCGTGATAAGAGACATGGCAATTAACACGCGCTGATCTTCTCCTGAACTGAAATCGGTTGGAAACATATCTTTCCTAACATCCATGTCTCCCAAGTCAACGAGATCGAGTACTTCCAAAATCCTCTCTTGGATGGACTTGTTAGCTTTCTTCGTTTTGCGCGATGTTAGCGGTTCTCCAGTTTGATACTCGATAGATTGCGAGGGGTTGAGAGATTTTGTTGTCCCCTGAGGAACATATGTAATTCGGCCTCCTCTTATTTTGCGCAAATCTTCCTCGTCCATGGCAAGCAAATCTTGACCTTTAAACCACACAGAACCTTCTGTCCCAGGGAGGTCGATTCCCAAATCCTCTGATGTAAGTCCCTTATTCCTTGCGTCGTCTTTTTGGGACCACAGTTTCTTTGTCACACCATCAGCTGCCACAGTGGAATAGTAGCGAGACCTTTGTTCAAAGAGACCGAGGATAGCAAGAGCTACAGAGGTCTTTCCTGAACCTGATTCACCAAGGAGCCCGACTGCCTCACCTGGGTAAATCTCGAAACTGACATCATCTACAGCCCTTACAAGTCCCTGCTTAGAGGTATGAAAGGCTCGAAGTCCCTCAACTCTAAGCAATGGTTCTCCATCACGTGTCATATGCAAGGATATGGGTTGAAACAACAAATACTCTTCCAATAAAGCATTCACTCGAGTAGCTGAGGATAATGATCCACACTCTCGGCGGTACCTGGAATTGTATACCACCCAGTTCCAGTGTAATCATGCCAATAGTTACCAAATTCATCTCCAAAATCCCAGAAGTTTGCTATTCCATCATCCTTTGCGTTTGATATGCCGTTCCAACCCAGTTTACTGCTGT
>CAYMLT010000270.1:0-4887 GCA_964391265.1 uncultured archaeon | reverse complement strand
TCAAGAGGCGATGTGTCACTAAGAAGATAGCTTGGTCCTATTGATGGCGAGAGAAGAATCCCTATCCGAGAGTTTTGTTCTGACTCAGCTTGTGTATCCACTCTCAATGATTCCCATCCAGATGCTCTTGTTGCTAGCCAATGTATATTTTCAGTGATGTGAGTTAGAGTGTTCTGAAATGATTCATACACTTCTGCATATGATTGGTCCGAATCGACCACGACAATACCTTTCCACAGAGAACCCGGTGCATCGATATCATCTCCAACAATCTGACGGTATTCATGGACTAGTCCCCTCGCATATGAATCCAATTGGCGAAGTGCTGAAGGTTCTGGGATACTTGTAGTGATAGCCTCCCACTCTTCGGAGGTGAGGCTCCTCCTCCAAACGTAATGGGTAGGCATGAAGTCTTTCTTATTCCTTGATTGCTCAGAGAAGAGATTGAAATCATAGGCACCTTTCACCTTGATATCAAGTATCATGATTGGGGTCCATACTACTCTACCTGATATCTCTCTTCGAACAAATAGTGTGATGTCAGCTTTGCCCTGCCTTTTCTCACTCTTGATAGGTAGTTCCCCAACAGCAAGGATGGAACCACCTCTCTCCATCATGGTGTCACCGTGATAGATAACTGATTTGAGAGATGCAGGATGATGGAGATTAGAGAGCAATATTCTATGCCAGTCATTTCCATCTTTCTGGCTCAGAGATACTACATGATCCATGAGTTTCTCAATATCCCTATCAACGATTATTCCTTGGTCGATTTTGTCAAGGATGCTTACGCAGTCTGATGTGATATCAGAATCAGTACTGGAGTTCATGAGCTGAAGGACCTTGTTTCGCAAAATTGCTACTGGTGATTCTGGAATATTGCAGCGGACAGAAGCCGGGTCCCATCTGAGGAACGATGTTCCCGTGAAGAGGGGCAAAGCTTGCGACTCTTTGAAGGACCCAGGTTCTTCGGAGGCTGGTGACGGCAGTCGTAAGAAAGGTGGAACACAGGAGTTTCTTCCAGTTCACTCACATTGTAAGAAATAGGTTCTAAAAGTGACGGAATGGATTATCGTTGATTTACTCACGTTAGAGTCTGGGCAATTTGCCGTGCAATCTTACTTAGCATGAAGAATAGGTATCCAAGGTTGACCTTACGATTTGTCAATACTGCAAGAATTGCGTCTTCGCCGGCTCCCCCGATTATGACGTAGCCGTTGTCCCCCTCAATTAGCATTCTGACCAAAGGTCCTCTCTTTAGCTCCTTGAAGACTTTCCCGGTTGCCATTTGTATCTGAGTTGTCCGACCGGCAATGACATCCTCATCAGGTATGAGACCTTCACCTAATGCAGTCGGATAGTGTGAACAAATAGTTAGGCCTTGAGACCTGGATATTATGAGGCTCGCTTGAATATTACCCTGAGAGGCTCTGCTTAGATCTTCAAGCAGTCCAGTCAGAATCTCGGTCTTCGAAGACACAGTTAATTACCTCCCTAGGCAGGGTTATCGTCAGTGTGGAGTGACTAGTATTTAAACTTGAGCAGTTTGAATACCTTTCGTTTCTAAACTCGTTTTACACCTGCAGCTTTCAATCCATCTACACGTTTCTTGAGGCCTTCTCCCTTGTCGGCAAGAGAGTATTTTTCGACATAAGTACCCTGAACTACAATTGATGCTCCAGCTTCAACCCCACGAACTACATCTTCGACCGTGTTAAATCCACCTCCAGCTATGACGGGAATTTCAGCAAACTGAGTGATCATCGAAATCATTTCACTTGGAACGCCGCCACCATCTGCGCCACTGCCAGCTTCGAGATAGATCAGTTTGAATCCTATCAATTCTGCCGCAAGAGCGTACATGAGTGGAATCTTTGGTTTGTCGCGAGGGAAGGGTTTTGCGTCCCCAACCCATGAGGCGGTCTTTCCAGGAGCAACCATGAGATAAGCCATTGATATTGTTTCAATCTCGCTCATCTTAATTCCAGGTGCGCCTAAAGCTTGAGCTCCAATTATCCAATAGGGATTGGTACTGTTGAGAAGACTCATGAAGAACATTGCATCTGCATGAGCAGATATTCCGGTAATGTTACCTGGAAAGAGGATGGTGGGAATATCTACTGCATCAGTCATTGCTTTTACTGATTCATCAATATAGCCAAAGATGGTACTTCCACCAATCATAATGGCATCACTTCCAGCCTTCTCAGCAACCTTCGCCATCTCCACAACTTCTTTGATGTTAGTAGAGAGGGGATCAGGATCCAGAAGTGTGAAATGAAGAGCACCATCGCTTGCTAGCTTTTCTGTTATGTATTTCCAGACTTTGCCAGACATCAAATGACCTCCACGGATAACAGCGATTGTAGAATCCGGCTTTTTTACGCTTTTGGTATCATAACCTAGGAAAGAAGCGGCCTGTTCGTTTGACGTATTCGCGATAGGACCCTCCAAAATGATGCAAGAGATTATCCTCCTCTACAATTGCAATTCGATTGTATCCCCAAAAACCAACAAGAAGAATCAATGAAATCAGTGAAGGCAGAAGAAGGCAAAGGCCAATGAAACAGAGAAAATAGGAAGTGTACGAAGGGTGCCTCACTCTTGAATAAGGTCCGGACGTCACCAATCTATGTTCTTCACTCATTGCCCATGATGCAGCCATTTCTTGACGAACGAGGCGAGACCAACCATGAAGGATAATTCCTAAACAAAGGAGCAAAAGTCCGAAAATCCAGATATTGAATGGCAACTCAACAAGCTGGAACAAGTACCAAGTTTCTGATTGAGCTGCTGAGATAATGTATGCTATTGGAAGAGATCCCACTAAGACAAAAGCCAGCAGAGTTGAAAGAGAGACGGCGGCTAATGCTGAAGATGGCACTTGTGTTGTAGGCTCTCTAAACCTGGATTTCCCGTGGACTTTGGCTTTCTTGTAATCCAAGTATATGTGAAGAATAACATCCAGCCCCGAGAGTATTCCAATGATTGGTCCTGCAATGAAAAAATCGACCATATGACTCAGAGGGCAATTCAAAGATATCTATCTTTCCAGAAATTGTAATGTTCGTGTAATAGCTCACTCTTATTTGGTAGTGTACGATATCTGTAATTTCAACTATATTCATGATTGTTTTCCGAACCTTTATTATAGATTCTGCATGTTTGTGGTCAACTGGAGCTTTACTGAATTACTATATCACAATGATTGCAAGGATGTGTGTCTATGACAACAAGCGACCCAGTGCCAAATGATGAAGCCAAAACAAAATCAGAAACAGGTTCGGTACAGGATGTTCTGAGAATTGGTGTCTTTCCCTGCAAATGTGGGAAGAACATAGGCGCGGTTGTTGATATAGAGGCTGTTGCAGAGTATGCCAGAGGTCTTCCGGATGTAGTTCATGTCCAAGTAAACACATACACATGCGCAGATCCAGGTCAAAAGGAAATTCAGGAAGCCATCAAAGAGCATAGTCTGAACCGCGTCATCGTCGCTTCATGTAGTCCCACAATGCATGAAGAAACCTTTAGAAAGACCGTGAAAGGCGCGGGCCTAAATCCCTATCTCTGCATCATGACCAATATTAGGGAACATGTATCATGGGTCCATCGTGATGACCCCGAAGCTGCCACAAACAAGGCGAAGGAACTTGTGGCAATGTCAGTCGCCAAGGCAAGGACTTTGCAGCCTCAGCCTGAACACGATGTCCCTGTAACTCCAAGTGCCATGATTGTTGGTGCAGGCGTAGCAGGAATGCAAGCAGCACTTGACCTAGGAGACATGGGATACAAAGTCTACTTGATTGAAAAAGAACCTACCATCGGAGGCACCATGGCAATTTTGGATAAGGTATTTCCGCAAAATGACTGCTCCATTTGTATCCTAGGTCCAAAGATGGTTGATGTTATCCAGCATCCGATGATCAAAGTCATCTCGATGGCGGAGGTTGAACAGGTTTCAGGATATGTTGGCAACTTCACCGTAAAAATACGGCAGAAACCGCGATATGTTGATCCTGATGCCTGCACAGCATGCGCTGAATGTGTGGATGTGTGTCCTGTTGATGTGCCAAGTCGTGTGGATCAGAACCTCACTTGGAGAAAGGCAATCTATATTCCATTCCCACAAGCAGTACCCTCCACATATACCATCGACCCAGAACACTGCCTTGGAATGGACCTCCTAAGATGTGGAAAGTGCTATGAGAAATGTGAACAACACGCGGTCATTCCACAGGATACAGAGAAAATCATTGAATTCGATGTGGGGGTCATAATTCTTGCAACTGGGTTCGAGCCTGCAAACCCTGAGAAGGTTCCACGCCTCGGATGGGGCCAATATCCTAACGTCATCACTACGTTAGAATTTGAAAGGCTCATCAATGCATCAGGACCGACAGAAGGGAAGTTAATCTGTCCATCAAATCTAGAAAAGCCAAAGTCAGTTGCCATCATTCAATGTGTAGGGTCGCGAGACCTTTCCACACGATCGGCATGTTCCAACTTCTGCTGTGCTGAGTCTGTCAAATGCGCATTGCTAATCAAAGAGCATTATCCGGAAACTGAGGTAGTCATCTACTATCAAGACCTAAGAATGCACGGAAAATACTTCGAAGATCAATACCTAAAGGCGAGAGAAGAAGGAGTAAAATTCATTCGTGGGAGAGTAGGAGAGATTCAGGAGTATCCACATACAAGACGTCTCCGGCTTAGTGTGGAGGATACAACTCACAACAAACTTCTAATGACAGAATTTGATATGGTCGTTCTTTCAATGGGTGCAGAGGGAACAGCAGGAAACGTTCCTATACCGATTTCCACCACACAGGATTCATTCTATATTGAATCTCATCCTTATATTGAACATTATAGAAAAATACAATTCAG
>CAYMLT010000269.1:0-4941 GCA_964391265.1 uncultured archaeon | reverse complement strand
ACTGATGGATATAATTACATGTATCTTGCAGAGGATCTGGACAACCTCTACATAGCAATTGATCTTTGCAGTGATACGACTGATGATCCTACAGATGAGTGGCTTGGACTCTGGTTAAACACAAATGAAACCTTCACAGATACAAGTGATGTTGGTCCATGGGAAGCTTCTCTGAATGCAGGTCTAGAATCTCTTGTCTATGATGTGGATAATGATATGGAAGTACCTTTCTTCAGACCTGATGGCTCTGTATTTGGGTATGCAGCTGAGATGCAATCCATTGATGAATTCGTTCCAAAGAATGGAACCTTCTCAGGGTCTCTGAACGATTTAGCGGGATGGAATGATGGATTATTTGCAAACATGACATCAGAGTTCAATGGAACTGACTACATATACAGACTAGATGTCGATATGAATATAGCAGATTACCATTGGGATTTCGGGGAGTTAAGAGCAAACCAAACCTTAGCGTTTGAGTTGTATGGCCGAATGATGAGCAATGTTACATTGGATGAGCATTATCTGAGTATTCGTGATAGTTCTGGAAAACTTGACTTGAGTGATACTGATCAAACAATTTCAATTAATACTGGAACCACTCTTGTTGAGGAAATGCTAAGAGCAAAATCTGGGAATTTCACATCTGATAACAATGTTATGTTTTCATTTGTTGGAATTCATAATGCGCCTTTCAAAACCTCATTTGATAGAATGAGAGTTAGCTATATACAAACGAACAATACCAATGAACCAAGTACTAACTGGGTGATTGATAGACCCTTCACATCATTAGAAAACTATGAGATTGAGTGGTCATTTGGACCTTCTGAGAACAATGCCACTGACCACCGCTCTTTTGAAATCAAAATTCCTAAAATCGAATTAGAAGAATACTCTTCTGATACTGATCTTGGTATCAGTGTTGGTGGATATGGAACATTAGTAGCTTGGCCTAACACTGATAATTGGGTCCTTCAGAATGGAACAATGAGTGGTATCCTCTTCAAAAATACTACTTCATACTATTACTACGCCATGCCTATGAAGGGTTGGACTCCCCTAAGTAATCCTGTTCTCAGTGATATAACTCCTGATCCAGACCCAGATGGCAATGTTCTAGTTGACTGGAATGACGATGTGGGAGTGGAGAACTGGACTTTGTACCGCCATACAAGTGAAATCACTTCTGTGAATCTAGATTCTGCAACAGAAATTGCATCTGGCTTAACTGAGAGTCAGTACAATAATACAGGATTGGCGAATGGAACGTACTGGTACGCTGTTGTAGCATTTGATTCAATTAATTATGCATATCTTTCTAATAGTTTCAATGTTACAGTTGCGATTCCTGCCCCAGTAACAACGACGAGTTCAACGACAACAACAACAACGACGACAACTACCACCACGACGACCACAGCTACAACCACAACACCAGGTACCACTACATCCGATACATCGACTCCGCCTCCTTCTGGAGATACAATTCTCTATTTGGCGATTGCTGGAGCTGGTGTGGTTGGAGTTGTGATCATTGTAATTGTGATGACTCTGAAGCGGCGATAGCGTTTCAACGATTGTTAAAGAAGTGCTCACTCCGAGCACTTCACTAATTCTTTTCCCAATTTATGGGGCTGGCGAGAGTGTTACATAGACCTCGAAGACATCCTTTTCACGTGCAAATCTTACTCTGAGCTTCTCTCCGACCTTCTTTGTCAGAATATACTCCCTAAGATGTTCCATGCCCTTGATTTCCTTATCATCAATTCCAATGATGACATCACCAGATTTCAAACCCGCCTTTGATGAGGGTCCGCGAGGCAACTCTACAAGTAATGCGCCTGAATCCACATTGAGCCTGTAATTTGCAGCAATTGCGCGATTCACTGTTACGCCAACAATTCCCATCCAGGGGGTTTGAATTGTTCCCGTTTGAACAAGCTCTTCATAGACATCCATGATACGATCAATAGCTATAGCAAACCCTATTCCCTGACTCCACTGAATCATGGCTGTTGGCATACCGATTAGTTTACCATCAGTATCCACCAGTGCACCACCTGAGTTTCCAGGGTTGATTTGGGCTGATGTCTGAATCAATCCTTCTAGGTGAGCATTTTGTCCACGAATCGTTCTATCTAGTGCACTCACCATACCGAACGTCACGGTTGAACCTAGCCCTAATGGATTCCCTATGGCAATGGCAAATTGGCCTTGTTTTAATTCACTTGATTTTCCAATCTCAATTGGTGTTATTTTATCTGCATTTATTTTTAGGATTGCCACATCTCTTGTTCGCGACTCTCCAACAACAACAGCCTGGTAGTGTCTGTCATCATGTAGGGATATGCTCACATCTCTGACTCCTTCAACAACATGGGCATTAGTGAGAATGAATCCGTCTTCACTAATGATTACTCCAGAGCCTTGTCCTTTGACAGGGACAACTTGTGAGAATCGAGCACGTGCTAGGGTAGTAGTTGTGACACTTACAACACTTGGCACGACCTTTTCAACTACTTCCATTATCTTCTGTTCTATTGTTTGTAGCATTCTAACCATTATAAGGAATTAACAATTGCTCATATATATTTGAAGATAAGTGCCGAAACAATATTGGATACTACTTTGATTTGGGAAACCCATTACAAAACAGTTATTTTCACCATTGCGAACCAATGCTGTTGGTTGTTGACTCGTAAAGGGTCATGGGAGAGATGCCTATGAATAAAATGCACGCGGCAGCGTTAGTAGTATTACTCTTTCTTGGACCTCTATTCATTGTTCAAGATATTAGCACGGTCATGGAGAACCCTGAGAGAGGTACTAAGACAAGCACTGAAATTATTGGATATGAACCAGCAGCAGCCAATGTTGCTGACGATAGTCTCAATGTGCTCAATCGAAATTGGGATTTTGAAGAAAGCGATAATTTAGGGGGCCCTGCATATTGGGATTACTCAGCTAGGTCTTGGTCAAGAGCAAACCACACATACCAAGGTCTTGTTGCCAATGACACCTACTCTGGCAGAATTCAGGCGCAAGGTTCGGCACTTAACGATGGCTACTCATACTTGGCCCAGTATCCAGGAAACTTATTCGCAAATATCGATGAAACTCTTGAGCTAGAATTCTGGTGGTACACAGTTTCTATCCCCAGTATCTCATCAGGCGATTATTGTTACTTCTCAGTACAATTCTATAATGGTTCAAACTACTATCTAAATTACTACTTATCCGTAGGGACGTATTATGGCTCAAACTCATCATCAACAACACATTATCTAGTAAATGAATCCGTGGGCCAGTGGAATCATTTCAAGCAGAATCTTCTGGATGATTTCAATGCTAGACCGGGATGGGTGGCTTCTAGTAATCTCTATGTTTCTTCATTGCAATTCCAGATATATTCACAACAGAATGCATTAGGAATAACTGAAGCGGTAATCGATGACGTTTCCTTAACTAATAGCACTGCATACAATTATCTACAATCGAGAAATGGGAATTTCGAAGATGGAGATGGTAGTTACTGGAGTTGGAGTGGCCAAAGCGATCCTGGTTACATCTCACTGACCAGTGATAGCATCCATGGTAGTAAGGCATTGAATTTAACTGCAAGTTCCCAGGTTATTTGGTCTCAAAGCTCTGCATTCATTCAGCAAGAGTTGGGAAACCCCCTTGGTATTACTCCATATGCTCCTGATATTCTGCTTCTAGATTTCGATTGGAAATATGATGATACCTATAATGGAGAAGGGCAATCTGCATACACGACTCTGTACTTTAGCAATGATACTTTTTGGTCATCAGTGAGTTTGTACTTTGGTAATAATATGAACTTGAGTCTTTATGGTAATACAACACAGCCGAGCTACTCATATTATTACATAAAGACTCCTGGATTCGGTTCTAGAGGCGAATGGAATCACTTCCACTTGGATGTCTACGAGCTTGCTACTGAACTTGAACTTCTTGACATTGGCCTTTATGAGCTAGAATTCTATGCAGAAACGAGTGGCTATTCTAATGCAACTGCTGAGCTCTTGGTTGATTCCCTTCGAATTCTAAGTTATCCAACTGGACCTGCTGGATTTGAAATGGAAAATGATGGCCGCTCGGCTTCTTACCCCATTTCGGGATGGAATAATTTTGGTTCCCTCTCGTATTTCAACCACACTCATGATTCAAGAAGCGGTAGTTGGGCAGCAAATATCACTCCTGCTGCTGGAGATAGCGGTCGATTATCAAGGGATATGCGTTACCAGGTAGATTCTAGCAATTACCTAGATTTCTGGTGGAAACTCGATGATTTGACAACTTCAACAAATGGATATGCATACTTGGAACTCAGATTTGAAGGAACCTACTATCTAAGGTACTATTTGGCATTAGACTCTGACGTTTCTATTTCAAATAATTCAAACAACGTTCGGTATTTTCTTCCTCAATTGAACACAACTTCAACATGGATTCATACAGTACGCAACATTGAGTTGGATCTTGAGGCTGAATTTGGGGCTAAAATATGGAACATGACAGTCATTGATTTGATTGCATATTCAGATGGCTCTGGTAGAACATCCATTCTTTTTGATGATGTCACTATCACTGATGCATCACTAATAATGCCAGTAGAGAGTACTGATGGACATCCAGAGACCATGCCCAATGTGCATGTTAAGGTATTTGACTTTGGTGAAGAATTGACAATGGATGACCAGGGTGTCGGAGGGGATTTTGTGGCAATATTCCCTACATCATCATCAATGACCAGTTTCAATTTCTCAAATACCCAGCTTGAAACAGCACTGCAGAATGCCGTGGATTCCAATAGTTCCAGGTTCCAGCTAAAGATCAGCCTTGAAGGGATCAATGTAGATGGTGCTTGGGATTATTACAGGTTTGAAAATAATAAAATAAAACTTCATGTAGAGT
>CAYMLT010000268.1:0-4981 GCA_964391265.1 uncultured archaeon | reverse complement strand
ACTACATCCAAAGCACGCACGGTCGCTTATGGTATATCTGGGGCGAATGTGTTCGCCACTAAGTTGCTCCCAGCCTGAAAACACTCCAGTTCGATGATTGTATGTTGGCAGTTCACCAATTTCCTGTTTAACTGCAGTAAGTATCCATGTTCCCCACTTACCCATCTCACGCGCTTGTGGGTTTTCCCGAACACGCATGTGTGCTTTCTTCGCTAGTTCGACAAAGCCTTCATGATCTGCTACTTCTACTGCGCCATGTCCTCGAATTGCAACAGCTTTCACATTTTTTGAACCCAATACGGCGCCCATTCCTGTACGGCCTGCCGCACGGGCATTGTTAACAATGACTGATGAGAATCTAACCAATTTTTCTCCGGCTGGTCCAATTGCACCAATTTGAACGTCAGGGTCTTTGTGCAAGTGTCGTATCTTTGCGGTGGCGTTATCAGTACCAAGGCCCCAGAGTTCCTTTGCGTCAATGAGTTCAAGATCGGAATCATTTATCGAAATGTACACAGGTTTCTCAGATTTTCCTTCAATGACGAGCATATCGTAGCCTGCATACTTCAATTCGGCACCAAGGAAGCCGCCAACATGGCTTTCTCCCCAGATGCCTGTTTGAGCTGCCTTAGATACTAAAACAGTTCTTCCACTCATAGGCCATAGAGTTCCCGTTATTGGACCTGTTGCAATCATGAGCTTATTCTGTTCACTAAGAGGATCCGTTCCAGCTTGAACCTCTTCATAAAGAAGCCGTGCTGCAAAACCATCGCCGCCAATGTAATCGCGAATCCAGTCAATTGGTAAAGAATCTGTTTTGAAATCACCTTCATTTAAACGAATTCGTAAAATCTTGCCAGCGTAGCCTCCAAGGACCAATTTAGGCATCCCCACCAACATTCTCTAAGCTTGCAGTTCGTTTAATTTCCTTCAGGTATGTTGTCAGTTTGCCATGACGATCGACGGTCGTTGATTTATTCACAGGACCATATTGAATCGCACCAGTTGGACACACTTTCGCGCACTCAGGGTCCCCACCGCAATGGTCACACTTTATGATTCTCATCTTTATAGGGTCAAGAAGAATGACTCCGTTGACACACACGCCAACACATGACTTGCATAGGATACATTTGTCATTGTCAAGATAGGTCATCTTAGTGAGAGGGTCTCTTCGCATTGCATAAACTGGACAAATATCCACGCAAGGCGCTTCTTCGCATGGCCCGCAAACATTAGGTATGTCAATCCCTAGGTCATCATACTTAACGATTTTCAGTCGAGCCAGACTGGGCTGAAATCGTTGCTCATGTCGGGCCGAACATGCAAGTTCACAGATCCGACAACCAGTGCATTTGGTATAATCAACTGATAACTGAGACGTCACCTTGAACACCCCGGGCGTATTCTTGCATTCATACCCACACTAAAAGGTTTGGACGGCCCCTTTCTGTAGCCTTTATTAGGTTTCTATTTCTTGGGGTGTGTGGGTAACTCGCATGAGTGAAGAACCGGAATCTATTGATAAGAAATCCAAGAAAGCTAAAGCAGATTTTGCTGAAGTTGGGTTTGAAATTGGAAATATCGAATTTGAAGCAAAAGGCAAGAGCGCGGTCGTAGAGAGATTATTCAGACTTCTTTTGGAGAAGATTGAGCAAGGCAAGCTCGTCGCTACTTTACGATTACCTGAAGAGGAAGAAGACGAAGAGGAAGAAGAGGAACCTCTTGAAGAACCAACACATTCGGATGAACCCCCAGCACCTCCTGAAGAAGACTCCATTCCTTCGGAAGCATATCTCGATCCTCCACCAGCTTGGGACTCGCTAGAAGAAGACTCGCCACCCATATCAGATGCTGAAAAGAAATCGTTGGATGATTCGCTTTAGCCATCCTGAAGGAGTCATTTGACCTCAAATATCCATCCAAACTTGTCAGTAGTTTGACCGCACTGGATGCCAGTTATTTCATCAAAGAGTCGTTGAGTAAGGTTCCCTATCTTGCCTGAATTTACAGTATAGCTTTTCTTAGCGTAGTAAAGTGAGCCTATTGGAGCGATGATTGCAGCAGTCCCACACCCAAAGATTTCCTTGATTGTGCCTGATGACAATCCACCAAGGACCTCATCGATTGATATCCGTCGTTCTACTGTCGCGAATCCCCAATCATTCAATAATTGAAGAACTGATAATCGAGTTATGCCGGACAGGATGGTACCACTTAAAGGAGGAGTTACAATTTCATCTTCTAGTACGAGAAAGATATTCATCGTCCCGACTTCCTCAAGGTACTTCCTTTCCTTTGCATCCAACCATAATACTTGAGAATATCCTACACTCTTTGCTCGAGTGCTTTCAAGAAGGCTAGCAGCATAATTACCCATTGTCTTTGTAGCGCCTGTTCCTCCTTCTGCTGCACGCACATTCTCATTGGCTACATAGATGCCTATTGGTGCAAATCCTTCTTTGAAATAGGGACCTACAGGGCTCAGTATTATATAGAAGAGATATTCAGTTGATGGGCGAACTCCAAGCTTTGGTTCAGTGGCGATCATTGTGGGTCTAATATAGAGAGAAGTACCATCTTGAGTGGGAATCCAATCCTCTTCAATACGCAATAGTTCAGATAATGCCTTGAGAACGAATTCTGAATCTATAGATGGCATCACCATCCTTTCTGCAGATACATTCATTCTGATTAGATTGTTCTCAGGGCGAAACATATAGATTTTATCGCCTCTACGGTAGGCTTTCATCCCCTCGAAAATGCCTTGCCCATAATGGAGTACAAGTGCGGCAGGACTAATTTCCAATGGCTTGAAAGCTTCAATCCGCGCATTCTTCCACTCGCTGTCGGAGTATTCCATTATGAACATGTGATCAGTGAAAACAGAACCGAAAACCAGATTTCGGGCATCAGCAGGTTTGGTTTTTCTCTTATCAACCGGAGCTAAATCGATTGCAAATTCCATCTGAATCACAAGAGGCCAAATAGTATAACATCCCTTTAAGAAGATAGGTTTGGTTACAAGGTGGCAAGTACGCCAAATCCTTAAGTCAATAGTAGCTGAATTGGAAAATGTCGTTTGTTTGAGGTTGTTTTACTATGAGTCACGGTTTGGGTGTTCCAGGTGATGATATCTATGATATGGATCTTAAGGAAGTGTTGGCACAATATTCAGTTGAATGGGTTGCGTTGAGAAAGTCATTTGCGGAGGTGAAAGCCAAACTCACGGAGGTGCAAGCAGAGCTCACTGAGTTGGACAAACAACTGGAACTCAAGAAAATCGACGAGAAAACACACATGGATTTGTACCATAAAAAATGGCAAATCTCAACACAAATGGTTCAAGTGAAAAGAGATGTAGAAGCCAGACTCTATGAAATTCAGAAGGAAATTCGAAAAGCAAACAAGACGCTCACTCTGCAAAAAGAACAGCGATTCCGAAGAGAGAGGATTGAACAAGAAAAGAGTGGAGCAATGATTGAATGGATGTCCCTGAAACAAGGATTCGAGCTCGTCAATTCAAGGCGAAAGGAGATCAATTCCGAAATGGATGAACTCGAAGCCAATAGACAAAATGGAAAGATTTCAGATGAAGAGTATAGGAAATCACATATTAGCCAAATTCGTAAACTCGCAGAACTCAGTACAGTAGAAAGCGATGTAAAAGGACGCTTAGCGGAGCTCTTAGAGATTATTCGCAAATAATCAGCAAAATCAGCTTTTGGAGATAATAAAGAAAGCAGAAGCAGGATTCAAAAAGAAGAATCCTGCAATTTCAAACCTACGCAAAGTAACCTTGGTCAACCATAGCGTTGGCAACCTTAAGGAAGCCAGCGATGTTCGCACCAAAAACGTAGTTTCCCTTATGACCGAACTTCTCTGCGGTGTCGTAAGCATTCTTGTGAATATTGACCATAATCTGATTGAGCTTCTGATCAACTTCTTCGCGGCTCCAGAAGTATCGCATGCTGTTCTGTGCCATCTCAAGACCTGAAACAGACACACCTCCAGCATTGGCTGCCTTTCCGGGAGCATAGAGAATATTGTTCTCTTCGAAGATTTCAACACCTGCGGGGACTGTGGGCATGTTTGCACCTTCACCAACAGCTAAAACACCGTTGTCAACAAGAGCCTTGGCTTCATTAGCATCAACTTCATTCTGAGTTGCGCTTGGCAATGCAATATCGCACTTAAGATGCCATGGGCTTCCGCCTGCTTCATATGAAGCGCTGCTGAACTGCTCGGCATATTCCTTGATACGACCTCTACGAACGTTCTTTAGTTCCATAATCCACGCTAGTTTCTCTGCGTCTATACCCTCTGGATCATGAACCCAACCACTTGAATCGCTCATCGCGATGACTTTTGCACCAAGGTTAATGCATTTCTCTGCTGCGTATTGTGCAACATTGCCGGATCCGGAAATAATTGCAACCTTTCCCTTGATGTCTTCATTTCGGGTCTTCAACATCTCTTCCACAAAATAAACAACACCATATCCAGTTGCCTCAGGGCGAATAAGTGAACCACCCCACCCTGCACCCTTTCCGGTTAAAACGCCGGTTCCATGGATATTCGTTGCCTTTCTATAAGCACCATAAAGGTAGCCGATCTCACGGCCGCCAACTCCAATATCACCTGCTGGTACATCAACGAACTGACCTATGTGTTTATTCAGCTCTGACATGAAGCTATAACAGAAGTTGCGGACTTCATCATCTGTCTTGCCTTTCGGATCAAAGTCGGAGCCTCCTTTACCTCCACCCATAGGCAGACCTGTAAGGCTGTTTTTGAAAATCTGTTCAAAACCAAGGAACTTCAACAATCCAAGTTTCACTGTCGGATGGAGTCTCAAACCGCCTTTGTATGGTCCAAGAGCGGAGTTGAATTGAACTCGAAATCCTTTGTTAACCTGTATCTTGCCATCCTTGTCAATCCAAGGAACTCTGAACATAACAACACGCTCAGGTTCGGTGAT
>CAYMLT010000267.1:0-4990 GCA_964391265.1 uncultured archaeon | reverse complement strand
TACCATTCTTCATGACCTTGACAGATATTGCATTCAACGCTTCTGTGAACGGAACATGGTTTGCTCAGGACACGTGGGATCTTGTAATTATAGACCATTGCAACTACTTCTACACGTCAATATATGATGGTCTGTACGACTATCTAGTGAATGGTGGTCGTGCAATAGTAAATACGTACAGAGTAGGACAAATGTCCGATCATCCGATCTGGTCCTTAATAGGAGTGAATGCCACAGGTAACTGGCCTTCTGATGAAGACGCCTACATATGGGATACAGGCCATGACATTTTCAATACTCCAATTGATATGTCTGGAGTAACGTTGAATGTTACAGCTGGGCTCTTTGTCACTGATGGAACTTTGGTCGAGGTGTTTGATAATGCAACAGCTCTCGCTGGATATACGTCCACTGAGCAAGAAGGAAATGCATCGATTGTACTCAGAAATGATGGCAATGTCCTATTGAATTCGCTCCTGTTGAATAGCATGCGAGGAGATGTTGATAACTCGGGTTATCTGGATGCATTTGAACTCTGGTTTGATCAGATTGCCTTTATGCTGGCGTTACCGGATATTGACCATCCCGCAGATATCACATATGAAGCAGGAAGCACTGGACATACCATTACTTGGACCCCTACTGATTCAGCTCCAGCAACTTATGAAATCTATATCGATTGGTCTCAGGATTCCAGCGGTAGTTGGACTGGTTCAGCTATAACATTCAATGTTGATGGTTTGAGCCTAGGAGTGCACACTGTTGAATGCCGTGTTGTAGGAGATTCAGGAAATCCACGTGGCGATATTGTACTTGTCACGGTAGTTGATACTACAGATCCCCTAATCAACAGTCCAGCTGATATCACTATGGCAGTGGGTTCAACTGGAAACGTCTTGACGTGGGTCGTTTCAGATCCTAATCCGGACCATTATATCATAACCATGAATACAACAGCTTGGGCCAATGGAACCTGGGATGGTTCTTCCATTGATGTGGATTTAGATAGCCTCGATATTGGCGTCTATTTCTTCACGGTTCGGGTCAATGACACGTTGGGTCATTATTCGGATGATACCGTTCTTGTTACTGTGACTCAAGCAGGGCTCTTTGGTCTGGACACAACAACTCTGATTCTGATTGGAGTGGGTATCCTGGCACTCATAATAATCGCGGTTGTTTGTAGCAAGCGCCGCGGTTCTCAAGCGCCAGCACCGAAACCCAGAGCAAAGAAGAAGAAGTAATTTCTTCACGGGAACCCGTTTCTTTTCGGGTTCTCCCCCTTTTCTTTTTGTTGAATATATTTTATAGGTGCCAGAACATTCTAGAGTAGTATGGCAAAACATGCTCTTGTAAGACCGCCTAGTGCAAGTTATCGAAAATGCATATCATCGCATCCAGAACATGGAAAGCTGGATGTAGGGGTAGCTTTGCAGCAGCATGAAAAGTATGTTCATGCTCTTGAAGAACTGGGACTTGATGTGATTCGATTGATTCCCGAAGATGCACTACCAGATGCATGCTTTGTCGAAGATACAGTGGTCATTCATGGAAACCGAGCCTTGATAACTAGGCCTACTCCAGAGTCCAGAAGAGGTGAGATTGAGGGGATTGAGGATGCGCTTTGGGATTACTTCGATTTATCAAAGGTGTCAGGGCCTGCCACACTTGAAGGAGGAGATGTTATCCATATAGAAAATCGACTTGTGAGCGGTCAGACGCAGCGCACCAATGCTCAAGGGATACAATACATGAAGGATGAACTTGATGCACATGTGGATGTTGTTACCGATGATAACATTGTTCATCTTAAGAGCTATGTTACCTATCTTGACAAAAAAACACTCATTGGGATTTCAAAATACGCCGAGCATCCAGCATTTGAAGGTCTTGAGTTCATCATTATTCCCGATAGCGAATCATACGCATCAAACACATTGACAGTCAATGGAACGGTGTTAATTCCTGAGGGATACACTGAAACTGAAAAACTGGTTAAGGCAAAAGGCTATGATGTGATTAAGATTCCCACTTCTGAATTTGCCAGGTGTGAAGGTGCCTTGACATGCCTTTCAATAATTTTCTAAAGCATGACGTGGAATCAAAGGTCACAGGGAATTCTATGGAAACATTGACAGCCCACCGGATGAGAAGATATAATTCGGAATAAATAGAAAACGAGTGCGGGTTTGATCCTCACTAAATTCTCCCTAGCTTACTCTGAATAGTTTCTATATAGTATATCTAGTAAGGCAACAATTCTTACGCTTGAATGCGATTGTATGTTTTAACCAAAGCGGATTAAATCTAAACAAATCAAATCATTAGATTTACACTAATATTTGGATTGTTGGCTAATTGCATGTTCATATAGTGAATTCTCTGATGCTAGTGCCATAGTTGAGAAACAAATGAAAGTTACAAAAAGAAAGTGGGTTCATCTCACTGTTTCTGAGTAGTGAAGTTATTATGCTTTGACTCATGGTATTTCCATAAGAGAGTTTACTCTTATGGAAGATAGAATTCATATTACATTAAGAATGGAATCATTCAAGTCCGACTCTGAAAAACTCAAGCGTATCTTGAAAGAAATGGATAGATACAAAACTTCTACAACAGACAAAGATGAAGCCGATAGACAATTCAAAGAAGAACTAACCAGAAGACTTAGAGAAGCAGGATTGTTTTCCATAAAAAGAAATAGGAGATAGGGGATGAATCCCCAAGCCTTTTTCAATTAATGGATTTCCTAAAATGAATCTCTTCAGAGATAAGAAGATAGATGGACCTAGACAGATGGCATTTTGGTGAGGTTATAGACCAACCTAAAAGCTGTCTATGTAATAGTTCAGGCATTTCTGATTCAACAAACCTTATTGATACGGTATGCCTAAAGATATGAAGAGCATATCTTTCCGTAAAGCCTTACGTATTACTCAAGAATATACAGCGGATGTTCCTTTAATCTCATAGGATGAACGAAATTCATGTATCCGTTCTTTTGTGAGTTTCTTAGGTTTAGAAAGTTTTCTAAGTAGGGACTTGAGTTGCAAAGAATATCCTTTAGAGAACTTTGGTTTATCCAAACCAGGAAGGGATTCACTATCTTTATGCATTAGATAGTCCCTATCAGTATTTGTAATAGTATTGCGCCAATTGAAAAGGCAATACAACCACAAAAAAGGCTAATATCGGTGATAGTAAATCGAATCATTGTCAATGGAGGTAGAAAAGACTGTCTAAGACGAGTCAAAAAGCAAAGTCCAACAAGCTTGCATACATTGACTCGATATGTGATTCATGCGAACGTGGTGATATTGATGCAGTACGAGACCTCCTAAAGGGCTATTATGGTGACAAGAAAGGACACCCTTGGCATAGAATTCATTCGATAATTCAAAAGGAATGGGCAAAAAGCCGAGGGCTAGAGAAACTGCCTGAAACCCTCACGCTCATTCGAGATGGTGTTTTTGGTGCATTAGATATTAGTTCACTCTCACTAGCCTTAGATGAACCAGTATCAGAGATATTGGCAGTACTTCTAAAAGAGAAAACCTGGGCTCAGGGCAGAAAGAACACCCGTGCATACTGTTCAATGAAAGCATCTTATCTAATCTCGAACCAGAGTTTGGATTTTTTGGATCCTTCATCACTATCACACGATGGGTTCGGATACTTGGTTCCTCTTCTGAATGAAGCTCGATTGGAGCAATATAGACAGGCGCAACCAAAAGAAGAAGAAAAGATACTGGATATTAAATCCCTAACACGCTCAGTCTATGGAAGGAGAATGCTTCGCAATCTTGGTATAACAAAAAGCTCGATTGAAAAGAAGGATCCTCTCTTTGAACAATTGCCTCAAGAATATGAGAATTATCTAATTGAGCTTGAATGTGATACAAGCAGAACTATCGAATCAATTGGGCCCATAGAACAACTGACTTTGAACGGCAAACCGCTCAGAGAAGAAGAGGAACAGGAAAAGAAAAAACCATCAGAGAAAGCAGCCGATGGGATACAAGCGCACCTTAGTGAGTACATAAAACCTCCCAAGAAGAAGGCAACTCCAAAGCAAGCAAGCCGAAAGAAAGGCCAAGGTAAAAGGAAGAAAAAGGAGGGCAAGAAATAATGAGCAAACAAAGTTCTCTTGACCTCTCAAAGCTTGAGCTGAAAAGAATTAGAGAGATGAAATCAATCTCATATTCATTGGACTCACCCGACCTAGGCACTATGTACACGGCAGCTGCCAAACTCATGAGATATCCAGCCGCTAAATCCCTTCTTCCAAAAGCAATGAGCCTCCTTGAAACACCAGATGCAACCCTTAGACGATTAGTATTCAGAATGGCTGGAAGAAACGTATACGGAGAGTATATACCTGAGCTTTTCTTGTCGATGAAACATATTAATCCGGCTGAAAGAGAGCAAGTTTTACAGGGAATCGAGGAATTATTCGAAACGATGGGGAGCCCGACATCATTGTCTGAGCAGAAAAGATGGATTGATGCTCTTTCGACTGTAGGCCATGAACATCAGAGTACTGTTTTTGGTATCATGGCATCTTTGGGAAAAAGTGGATTAAATTGGGTAAAGAAACGAATCAAAGACCACGTTGAAACAATTTCGATTGGAACAATTCCAAAGCTTGCTAGCTTTGAAGGCAAAGTTCGATATGATTTGATAAAGATTCTCTCCATGTCAGCTGCAAAGAAGAAGAGAGAGATTCTACCATATTTAGGCGATATTGTGGACTCTTCATCCGTAAAACTACTGAAACCATTTCTTGATGGTGGCAATTGGCAGGAACGAGTTCATGTTTCACGGGCAATAGGTCAACTTGGAATAACTTCTGCAACTGGGTTGGTAATGGATATTGTTGCAGATCCAGATTGGCGTGTTAAACAAGAATTTCTTCAATCTATCAATATTGAGGAATCTAGATTCTCAAGTCTCGTCAAGATTCTATCGTATTTTGTTGGTGATTCTCATT
>CAYMLT010000266.1:0-5009 GCA_964391265.1 uncultured archaeon | reverse complement strand
TAAGATCATACCAATGATAATTATGGCTAAAGCAATTACAGATATGATGATTACTTTCATAATCCGATAGCTAATTCCTTCAATAGTCCCAATCACTTCATGGTTTGGGTCCTGCTCAATCAGTTTGTAGATTTTCTTGGAACTTGTCCTTCTCTTGGGTTTGCTTTTCGGTTTGCTCTTGGGTCGAGTATCAGATTTTATGTTCCCAAATACAGGTGTCTTAATCGGTTGCTCTGTGTTATCCGAATCCACATCGTCAACTGATTCTTTCACGTATCTCCCCATGTAATCCAGTATTTGAATTAAGATAAGGTCTACCATTATCTCTACAAATCGAGAAGTTGGCAAGTAGGGTAGTAAACATAGGATATGGTTTCAGATTCAACAATAAATCCGAATGATTTGTAGAGTTTTATTGCGGGGATATTATCTACATGAACTCGGAGATACACCTTTCCCCATCCAAGCTCTTTCAGTCGGATTAGGGCAAATGCCAGCATCTTGCGAGCAATATTCTTTCGCCTGTGTTTTGGAGAAACGGCGATGGACATCAAGAGACCCTGTTCAACCGAGATGACGACGATTCCCACCGTTTCATCATTCTCCATCACAAGAAAGGTAGTATCCTCGTTGAACAGGGAATCAAGGTCCTCATCTGACAATGTCAACAAATTCTGTTGGATTATTGGATTTGTCAAATCTCCTGTGTCTTTGAAAAACTCGGTTTGTAATTGCTGAATGTGGTCCCTCTGAGTGATGTCCATGGGTTTGAACACGAGTCCTTGGGGTGCATCAGGAATCCTATTCAATTCCACATACATCGAATGGGCATGGTCAATCAATCCAAATTCATGTTTCTCAAGCATTCTTTGAAGCTCTTCTGGAATCAATGAATTCGTGTAAACAAGATATGCCAAACCCTCAGACTGAACCAATCTGCCAACGGATTCGAAAACAGCATCAAGATACATAGGGTCTGAATTTAGCATAATGACCCTTCCAAGATTGCTACCTGCTGATGCGTAGAAATAGTAAGGCTCGGTATGAATTGTCACTAATGCTCGTACACAAGCATCATCGACAATAATGAAGAACGGAATTTCATCACTAGCTAATTTATTGACATATCTAGGAATTGACTTCAGATACTTGGTTGCCTCAGGATCATCATGTTTGAGAAATCGCATTCCCGGAGACCCTCCGTTATCATCTAGGTTTAACAAACCCGCCCCAATCAACCATATCTTTCACCGTTGATGTCAAGTCCCATCTGGGTTTGAATCCCAAATCGTTTTTGGCTTTGTCACCTCCGACAATGTAATTACTGCCGAAAAGTTTGACAACAAAATCTGTGAGGAGTGGAGCTTTCTTTCTTCCAAATGCACTATAGATACCTGAAGACATCTTTCCAAGACCTAACGCAGCTCTGTATGGATAGTTTTTGAACTTCTTCTCTGCCCCAACCTCATCAGCTAATGCTTCGAGGAAATCAATAAGCCTGCAAGTAAAAGAAACGACATTGTATGCATTTCCAGCTGACTTGTTGAATCTCTCAGCGGCTAGGATTAGGCACTCCGCTACATCGTCACCATGTGCAAAGCTCTGGATGTTCTCTCCTCCCCCAAACGTAACCATTTCCACATTCTTGATGCGCTCAATAATCTGGGGCCCAGTGAACATGTCTCCTCGTCCTAGAACGGTAGGTGGTCGAACTCTTGCAACTTTTATTCCGTAGGCTTTGGCATACTCCTGTATCAGAGATTCAGCTGCTGTTTTTGATTTCTGATAGTTATTCATGGGAGCCCATTCATCATCTTCAAGCATTGGTTCAAGTTTATTGGGGAACCCATAGAGTGCAGTTGATGATGTGTATATCATTTGAGGAATATCTTTCTTCCTTACTACTTCCAGAATATTCTTGGTACCTTCTACATTTACTGGAAAGAATTTTGATCTGTTACCCCACTCGGCCATAATAGCGGCATTGTGAAACAGCCACTCTATGTCTTCAGTGATGTTAGTTTCTAAACTGGCAGCATCGGTAACATCACCTATGCATTTGCCATAGGCGATTCCATCGATAAGGTCTAGTTTGGAAGATTCTCTGACCATCACTTTCACATTATGTTCTCTCTCTGCGAGAAGTCGCACAATGTGGCTTCCTACAAAACCAGTTCCACCAGTTACAAAGCAATTCGTCATCTCTCAACGCATTTTGATTGAAGTATTGAGACTATTCAGTCTTACTAATTTTGAGCAGTCATTTCAACACTATTGCGGATTTCGGACAGATACTAACACAATCACCACACCTGGTACATTGGTCGGTGAACGCCACATCAACTCTCCACTCAGTGGGGTCATTAGAAACATAATCGGGTTAGTACATCATGAACAATGCCGGGGGACATGCATTCATACATTATGTGCATTCTATGGGGTCTCCACATTTGGCGTAGTCAACGATAGTATCTGTCTTCATTCTACCAGACCTCCTTCAGCAGGTCCAGTTCATTTCTATCTTCCATTGAGATGGCTACTTGAGGGCAGCTGACTTGGCAGAGACCACAGCCATGACACTTCCACTGGTTAATGAATGGCCTGTTCATTGAGTCTGAGAATGTAAGGGCTCCAAGCTGGCATCGTGAGGTACACGACTGACAACCGTTACGCTTTGCAAAATCCACCTTGGCAACATATTCTCCTTTGAGGAGAGCATTGAGGTCATAGGTCGTGTGTATCTTGGTTGCTACACATTCGGGGAGTTCGCAGCTGCAGAGTGCAGCAATGTATGGACTGGGCCCCATCCACACAGTATTCACTCTCCCGCCCAATTGTATTTGCTCAACGAAGTCTTGGGCTTCATCCACATGCATCGGGTCTACGGCTCTATCGGGGACATAACGAGCGAGTTTGGGAACTGATTTTGCGAGGGCACCAAATGCAATACAGCATGGATCCTTGATTCCTCTTGTCATATGTCTGCATGCACAATTCACGCGAATCATCGGGTCAGCTAGTTCGAATATTTTCTTCGCATCGTCAAGCGTGACAACTTATCCTGGATGACCTTAAGCTCTTCGTGGATTTCTTCCTTTCAGTGGTTTCTCTTTAGTGAACCAGCTGTTGATGTAGCGATGCATGAGTTTGCCCACAATGGGTATACTAAGTTTGTATCCGGGCCCTCTTGCAGAGATGCCATAGATCTTCTGGAGATACACCTTCTCAAATTGCTTCCACAGCTCGAAGATGTACTTCTCAGCACCCACTACTTCAGCAGTTTCTTGTAGATAGTTCTTGGAGTTCAAGTACCACTTCTTACCTGCCCCGTGTTTGAATCACCATTCACACATTTTCTGCTTCCTCTGTGACAAACTGCAAGATTACTTTATGAAGAAGCAAAGGTGCTAATATTCCCTGCTAGAATCAACATCAAAGGATAAAACAGATATTCGAGGATGCTGCAGCATCCGCTTGAGATTCTGATAGCAATCTCACCGGAGGGATAAGGTTCGTGTATATCAGTCCAACAATGTATTTGATTTTGACTGCTCTTGCTTTGGGATTCCTGTCTTGTGTTTGTCTTGTTCCAATCCTATTATGTGTAGTTAGTCGCAAGAGAAGAAACGAATCCGAAGTAGTATGGTAACATCCATCTATTCCATAAGTTGTTTATGGGAAAAATAGATATTCAAGAACTTCCCAAACCCATTAGGGCATTCAGGAGAGTCTATTATGGTAGGGGCAATTTGCATGGCTTACAATCCGGGGACGTGGGAGCTTGCATTCGCACTTGTTTTTGGATTTATGTTTTTCTTCTGCTGTTTATGCGCATGGTCAGTTATACAAGATCGGGAGAAAAACAGAGATAGCAATGTTGCATGGTAAATATATCCAACAAAAGGGTTAGATAAAGTGTCTTTGAGAGGTGTGGATATCTTCTTTCTAACATACCATTCTTGGGATTCGTATCTATTGCTTGTTTCTTCTTGTAAGAACATATCGTGGTATCAAGAAGCAGAGTACCAAAAGTAGAGAGTTTGCGATTAAAGTGTTATCCGGTTTCTTGATTAGACGCACCATATGATTGAACAAATATACACGCAATGAGCCCATAGACTGCAATTTTCTGGCCTATTGCAAAAATCATCGAGATCTCGCCACCTCCACTAAGGTAGAGGAACATCACTATTAGAAAGATGAATTGAATGATTCCGAATAATGAGAATATGTATGCGTAGTGCCTAGGATATTCCGGACTTGCCAGAATAGCCATTGTGTATGCTATTGCAAGGGGGAGTCCTGTGATGAAGGCAATCTGCCCTAATAGTAAATGAATATCCAATAGAATATCTGCAGGTGTTATGCTTGCACCTATGAAGGTTAATGACATGATAATCCCAGTCAGAGATCCTGGTATACTGAACCATTTTGTGTCTGCATCCAAATCTAAGAATCTGGGCATAGCGATGAAGAATGGAACCAAGAGACAACCCATAGTAAATAATGAAATATTGTAGATCATAGAAGAAGCGATATTTGACAATCCAGAGTATGCAACAGTTCTTCCAAGATCACTTAGTAGATTGTACAGGATAGAATATCCTTCACTCTGATGGTCCACTGACGATCCCCCAGTGTAGAATAACATTGCCAAAACTGAGAGAACTGCAAATTGGACAATTCCTATCATTGAAAGAAGGAAGAATCGCCTATCTGATTCTGAACTCTCCGCCCTTTTCATAATAACCACGACAGGTTTGGAATAAACAGCTTTATTGCTTTTTACTCTCAATACCATTCGTGCAGTGACGTCACATCCAAAGATTAGGACACTGAATCCCTATTTTCTCCAGATTAGTGCGGTACGTTCTTGGTCCTTTGAAAATCCGACTGATTCATACAGATGAATTGCGCCGGTATTGGCTGAGTGTACGCGCAACGCACTATAATCAGACCCTTGCTCTTTCAGAGTTTTCAACCCATAGAGCATTATCTGCCGTCCATAC
>CAYMLT010000265.1:0-5025 GCA_964391265.1 uncultured archaeon | reverse complement strand
CAGTGTATAAACTTGCACACGGAAATGAAGGTCTTCGGAAATTATATAGTGATCCTGAGATAATGCGTCAAAGTTTTGGGGAACTAATGAATCTCCTTGTTCGGTCAGACCTCATATTGGGGCGCAAGTAACAATGGAAAATCTAGCAAAAGGAAATTGGGAAGACCCTGAAAGGGTCAAGCACTTTGCGAAGACATATTCATTGAGGTATGGTGAAATCTTCTGGGAATCAGTGTCCAAGATTGTCAATCAAAAACAGTGGTCAGTTATAGCTGATTTTGGCTGTGGTCCCGGTGTTTGGTTACGTGATGCCGGAAAACGATTCAACGCCACACACCTTCATGCGTTCGATGCTAGTGAGGAGATGCTCGACTATGCCAAAGAGATACTGAACACATCAAAGGAATCAACAGACTTCCACACACATCACGTTGATTTTGATACTGATAGTATTCCCATTGAACCCAACACATTGGATTTGGCGTTTGCTGGTTATATGTTCCACGAGGTTGCCCACCCGCGTAACTTTGCAAAACAGGTGTTTGATTGTGTGAATACAAATGGAATCTTCATCGTGTTTGATTTTGTATCGGGAAATCCTGAGGAGTTTGTCACATCCATGACACAAACTGGAATGGATGAGGAAAGAGCACGAAAAAGATACCCTCATATGTGTAAACACTCAGTCGATGATATTGCTGAGATTCTTGAATCCGCTGGGTTCGCATCAATTAACTCGGATACTATTGATGGCACCCGTGCAATAGTAGTAGGTGTAAAAAGGATGAATGATACACAATCTACTGATTAATCTCCAAAACACTGGTGCATAAACCATGTCCACAGAACTTCAGCTTCGGAGATATCCCTTCTCACGGGAATCTAGGCACGCTGTGCAAAATGTTGCTCGTGACATTGGTGATCTTATTGGCATCGTGGAAGAATCAAGAGGAAATTACATACTTCGTGAAGCCGAAAATCGGGTCATTGCCTCCCTAGAACAGAAGGAAATCACAACTGTCAATACTGGCGATAGATCTGACCTTCTGATCTACCAAACCGCTCGCCTTATCGTAGAGAAAATAGGTGAGCACCGGTTGAAGGAATACCAAGCTGAGGCTGAATCAAAGGCGGTGAATAAATTCCTTGGCAATGAGCGAGATGAATTTGTATTAGATTTGTGCACGTCTTCATTTAGTTGGTCGGTCGAACCAATAAGTCGAAAGGGTATGAAAGAAGATCTTCCTCTCTACCTTCGAACCTTCGATGTCAAGATGCACTTTGAGGATTTTCTTGAAGTAGCACCACGTTTTCATTCAAATGAATGGAAACTTGTGAATCGTTACGTTGAAGATGGCCTGGTACCTGTTCGCAAATCAGAGCTTCACCGGCTAATTTCTGAGAAATTCAAGGTTCTGATTCTTACTAGTACCTTGGACGTGCCTACCTTACCAAGCAACCTTACACAGGTTGTTCAGCGGATAGAATCTGAAGTCCGATCAAAGCTCAGGAAAACTGAACCTATCAAGATTACCACAAAGACTGTGGATGCTCTTCCACCATGTATTTCTGCAATGCATGAAGCCGCATTGCAAGGTAAGAACTTAGCCCATTTATCCCGATTCACTCTAGCATCTTTTCTGCTGAAAATCGGTATGACTCAAGATGAGGTTCTTGGAATCTTCAAAACCGCACCAGATTTTGTAAGAGGCCTTGCAGAGTATCAAGTTCGTCATATTGCATCAAAAGGTGGCGAGGGTTATACTCCTCCAAGTTGTAGGACGATGAGGGGAAACACACTCTGCCCGGTGGCACTCGGAGAGGCAAATGATCCGCTATGTGAATATATTGTGCATCCTCTATCTTTCTATGAAACACGTGCTTGGGAGATATCGAAGAATATACGCGACCATTCATGGTATGCACGAAAGAGAAGGAAGATGCAAAGTTTCTGAAGTCCTTCATGGTTTGAATGTTGAGCGAGAGTAATAGTAGAGATACTCTTGTGCATAGCCTGCATATTTACCGAAGTATTCCCTGGCTGCAATTGATTTCTTTCGATACGAATTACCAGTTTCGGTAAATATTCCATAATATTTCTGAATTACCTTCTCGACCCATACATCAATAGGAAATGCCTCAAGATGGCCAATCGCAAAGAGAGCTACGCAATCTGCGACCTTATCACCTACACCATGAAGGGATTTCAGTTCTGAATGAGCCTCCTCATATGAGAGAGACCTCAAACCTTCTAGATCTATATCACCCGCAACAATAGCATCTACTGACTGCTTGATGAATTCAGCTCTCCATGCTAAGCCAAGCCCTTTGAGGTCTTTCACATTCACCTCACAGAGTTGTTCAGGTATCGGCATTCCATAGAATCTCTTTCCTCTCAGGTCGTAGGTTGGCCCGCAACTTTTACGTATCCTTTGAACGAGGGTTTTGATTGCAGGTATGTTCTTCCAGGTTGCACAGAGAAACGACACCAAACAGGGAAAGATTGGGTCGTTGATTATACGCAAACCTGGTGCAAAGGAGATGCAGTTTTTCATAAACAGGTCCTTCTGAATCTCTCCTTGAATATCTAAAAGGGGGTCTTTCAATCGAAATAGGTGTGATAAGGATATACTACTACCTGATGATTCCCAATAGAGAGTGTTTCCCTTTTGCTCCACATACACCGCTTGTCCAATGTCAGCGTTTACATATCCCTCTCCCTCAGACACCCAACAGAAAGTCTGACCACACTCAATGGTGTCCTTGAGGCCAAAGTTGGATACCTTAAGTTCTTTCATATTCTATTCTACTCTGACTTTTCTGAACTTACTGATATATTCTGTAACCTTTTCGTTAGGCTCCATATCTTCTAGCACAGAGATGGCTTCCAAAAAATGGACTTCAGCTTTCTTTTGGATACCTGCTGCAATAACTCTCTCTGCCAGTTTACTCAATGTATAGAGATGAACATCTAGGGCACCTTGAGTGAGGCTTGATAGGTCGACCTTCCATTCCTTCAGAAGTTTGAGATATCCAATATTGGATCGTATCAGGGTGTCATCAGTCTGAACAGGATCGTGGCCTGGAACAACATGGGTCCAGTCGCGATTCAGATATCCTTCAAGAGTGGAGATATACATGTCGAAATCTAGACTATTCACATACGGTACATTCGACTCAATATTATCCCCAACAAAGAGGATTTTCTCTTTATGATCATAGCATGATGAGGAGTCAATGGTGTGTCCTGGTGAATGGAAGAATTCTACTTCATCATCATCAAAGACGTAATTAATATCAAAAACAGTCGTTGGTGGAGTCAGGATGACTTTTCCTCGCTGATGTTCATAGTTTTTCTCAAGTCCCTCTTCTCCTTCTTTTTCGATGCGCGTTCTACACTCTCGATGGCCAAGAATAACAGTATCTGTGAAGTAGCAGTTGCCCCAAATATGATCCCAATCTGCGTGTGAATTGAATACCACGATTGGTTTGTCTTGGTGACCATTCTCTTCAATTATATTGGATATTTTTTCCATGGGCTCAGGACCAATAAAAGTGTCACAAACATAGACGCGATGGTCGCCAAAGATCAGATGCGTTGTGGTATAGAATGGGTCTTGAAATGCAACTGTTAGATTTCGTTCCCCTATTTTGATTAATTCCATTTTAGGCCATCTAATGGCTGATATGATGCCCTCTTGAAGCTCTCTATTTCTCGAATCCGCAAGTTTAATGAGGTTTAAGAAGGTTGCTTGATATTAGCGCGTAGGCTGGGTATGACAAGCATGGATTTCTTTGAATATATGACACTGCTTTTGCACAGCATTTTTCTCTCCGCCCATCATATTCATCATCTCCTACATTCTGAATTATTAGTGGTACTTCATCATTCCACTCTCTATGATTATCGTAATTCTCATAGTATCTTTTCTATCGGCGAAATCAGTCGCAAAATATAAGATAGACCTGAAACTGAGCGGCATTAGTATTTTGGTCTACAACGCTCTATACTTTCTTTTGTTTGTCTCATCGATTCCAGTAACCACATCCTCTTTCCTGTTTTGGTAGTTCGTTTCTCTTTCTGTGATTTCTATGATATTCTCTAATATCCTTGGAAGGTCATTGGCATGTTTTGCTTGAACCTATTAATGTGGAATATTCAATTCACAACTACTCCCAATTGTGCGATGTAAAAAGAGTAATATCAGAACGGAAAAGTGACTACATGCGGTAATGATGATTCACCTTAGTGTGACTATGAACTTATGATCGACCCAAGGGGTATCTGAACCGGGGGCACATCTTCGGGTTTCCTGGAGATGTGTTCTCATTATCCATAGGGGTTACCTATCTTGGTTCTGTTTCAAACTCACTGAATCCATCCTTTCGGATTACCATGATATTTTCCTTTTGGAAAGATTGATACGCTGTTTGTCCCTTATATTGCTGTGTTCATTCCACGGGGAGTTATCAAACATCCTGAGAGAGCACTCAGGCACTCAAAAGACATGGCGATGAAGTCGTTAATTCCTCTCATTCAGAGGGGAGCTGATATCTATGACAAACCATGCCTTCATGCATTGAAGATATGGGGTGAAGCCAGGAAAACGAGTGAAATGCAACGGAAACAAAGTGAGCATGATTTCTTCATTCCTGTTTGTGATGTTGAAAGGTATCTCAGAAAAGATCACCATGACATGGTCTTTAACACCACTGCTCTTTACGGGAATACTGAGGTAAAACGGGTATACTCTTGGAGAGAAGGTACCATTGGTCCGCTAAATAGATTAGAGAATGTTGCTGGAGCACGACTCCGATTTCTTGCCATGACGCGATATCCGTTCCCAATGCCCGAAACGATTGAGAGAAAAAGAATGAGCGATGACGGTAAGGAGGTCATTGAGAGTCCCTATGGGTATGGAAAGTCCAAGGGAAAGACAACTGTAATCATTGCCCATCCTTTCCTCCCAGAATTAGACTTCGCTGACATGTTGCGAGGGCACCTTGTTGAACTCTGTCGACAGT
>CAYMLT010000264.1:1930-5028 GCA_964391265.1 uncultured archaeon | reverse complement strand
CACCAAATAACTGTCACTATCAACTCCATTTACAATGCCAAATTCCGGGACGGGAATACCCCATATTCCTACTGGTCGATTAGTTCTAGTTATCTCGGATCTTACATCTTCGAAGAATTCTCGAGCTCTCCTTGCTTCCGTTTCATCCTCACTACTAAAGAACCCTGGACCTTTCCAGCCAAAAACCACCTTCCAACCAAAGGCCTCCAAGCCTTCTCTGAAGAGACCGAAAGGTGCAACTGTTGGTGCGGATGGACATGTGTCTCCTTTAGATGTATTCAGATGGAATGCATATCCGGTGTAGCCTCCAACGTACGCTAGATCAACCTCCTCTCCCATTGCACGAAGAATACCCGTAGCAGTGGAGAGATATGATATCCAACCCGGTACATACTCTGCTTTGTTATCAACTTTAAAAGACATTATAATCAGATTCCTCTATTCGAAATACTGTCTGTAAATATGGTGTTAATTGTCTTAATTACTTTGGAATATGCATTATTGGTAAATCTGCAAGTTGAAGCAGAAAAAAGAAGATGTGGCTGCAGCATTACCTGCAGCCATGATACTCATGCACTATGGTGCCATTGTCAATTCGAGTTTCTTAACCAGTTCTTTGTACCGGTTTCTGATAGTCACTTCAGTGACACCTGCCGTCTTGGCAATGGCTCTCTGAGTGATTCTCTGATCAGTGAGTATTGATGCTATGTATATTGCTGCTGCCGCGAGTCCACGCGGGTCCCGTCCCGTGACAAGATTTCTCTCGGCTTTTGCTCTTTCCAGAATGCTCATGGTCATCACCTGGACTTCTGCAGGGAGACCGAGTTCAGTGATAAATCGGGTCACGTATTTCTCAGGGCCTGGGATTGGCATCCTGAGCTTTAGCTTGGTTGCAAGCATCCTATAGTGCGCACCGATTTTCTTCTTAGAAACCGGAGAAAGCACCGCGATTTCTTCCAAGGATCTTGGTGATTCTCGAAGTCTACAGGCGGCGTAAATAGATGCCGCTACTGTTGCGTCAATTGACCTGCTTCTTGCAAGTCTGCCTACGATTAGCTTTCTATAGAGCATTGCAGCCGCTTCCCTAATACCCTTAGAGAGTCCAAGCTGTGATGCGAGTCTATCCATCTCGGTCATTGCTTGAGCAAGATTTCTATCCAGTGAGCTATGCACTCTTGTACGTAACTGCCATTTTCGTAGGCGATAGATCTGCGCGCGTTGCTTCGATGAGAATCGTCTTCCGGATGAATCATGGTCTCGCCAATCAATCATTGTTGATAGGCCTTTGTCATGGATTGCAAAGTTTGTGGGTGCACCAGTTCTCGAACGCGAATCCTTCTCAGTTGATGTGAAGGCTCTCCATTCAGGACCTGTATCAATGCGGTGGTCACTGAGAACCAATCCACATGTTGCGCAGATTATTTCCCCCTTCTCGTTATCTCTAATGATGTCTTTACCTCCGCAGTCGGGGCATTCAGTAATGACCTCCTCAGAGAGGCTATTGCTATTGGTTTTTCTTCCCTTTATCAAACTAGATGCCATATTGTTTGTATCTCTCTCCTGTGTGATTGCGATCATGAATCGCGTGCTTGTTCATTGGTTGTGATGATCACCTATGCATGGAGCGTTCAAGGCGCCATGGTTATGTGAAGCTTGTTCACTAACTCCTTGTACCTGTTTCTTACCGTAACCTCTGTCACTCCGGCTGCAACTGCAATGTCTCTTTGTGTCACACGGTGGTCTGTGAGTATTGAAGCAATGTATATTGCCGCCGCCGCGAGCCCCCTCGGGTCACGTCCCGTTATCAATGTCCTATTCTCAGTTGCCTGTTCAAGAATTTCAAGAACTTTCTGTTGTACGATGCCAGGAAGGCCAAGCTGAGTAATGAACCTTGGAACATAGTTAGAGGGGGCAGAAATTGGCATTCGAATCTTGAGCTTCTCGACAAGTAATCGATAGTGTTGTCCGATTTTCTTCTTTGTAACGCGTGAGTGTCTTGAGATCTCTTCCAGAGACCTCGGTGATGAACGTAGTCTGCATGCAGCATATATTGCCGCCCCTACCATTGCATCAATAGACCTGCTCCGTGCAAGTCTTCTGACGATGAGTTTTCGGTAGAGTAAGGCGGCAAGTTCCTTTATGCTCTTAGTGAGCCCAAGTTGTGATGACAGCCTTTCAAGCTCGGACATGGCTTGTGCCAGGTTCCTGTCCACAGAACTATGAACCCTAGTTCTAATCTGCCACTTCCTTAGTCTGTAGATTTCAGACCGTTTTTTGGCTGAGAACTTTTTGCCTGAAGAATCATGGTCTCGCCAATCAATCATTGTTGATAGGCCTTTGTCATGGATTGCGTAATTTGTGGGAGCTCCCGCTCTGGATCTTGCATCCTTTTCGTCTGCGGTGAAGGCTCTCCACTCTGGTCCTGTATCAATTCTATGATCACTTAGAACCAATCCGCAAGTTGCACAGATTCTTTCTCCTTTCTCCTGATCCTGTACAACGTCTTTGCCGCCGCATTCGGGACAGGTGAATTCAGGAGCATCTGCAACTTTGCGCTTTTTGCGTTCTTGATTTGTGGACATCTCTCTTCACCTCAACCTGTAAGAGTTAACGGGGTGCCTTCTATGAAATATCTCTCAAAATACTCGCTTTGAAATAGAAGTTGGCGCAATCCGATGGTGTTCATCTCGCAGGTTCCGCTACACTTATATACATAGAACATTTGGCCTTATAAGTGTTGCGGTTTTTTGGGACCAATTCCACTATCAACTACCCAATTTTCCCCCTGCATTGCGTTGGAAACATTTCAATTTAAGCTTGTCGACGAGATACTTTGTAAAGCAAACCATCTTCCTTCATCATTTTTTCGAGAAAAACACACTATCCTCATACATACGGTATGTCAGTCAAGGAGAGCGCGGACTTTTTCTATGGCTTCCTTGTCTTCATCCCAATGGAGCAGGTTCATGGATTGTTTGAACGTGCACCATTTCCACTCGGTGTGCTCAATTGGATCAATTATCGGATTACCCCTCCCGGGAACCCTCGCAAAGAAAACATGCACAGGTATTATTTCCACACCTTGCGGATACACACTC
>CAYMLT010000264.1:0-1920 GCA_964391265.1 uncultured archaeon | reverse complement strand
TACATCAATTGTGTAGGAATAATCCACCTTGAAGATTATTTCAGGAATGAACCCTGTTTCTTCTAGGAGCTCTCTCTTAGCCGCCTCAAGGATTTTCTCTTTCTTCTCAGGAGCACCAGTTACTCCTTGCCAAAATCCTCCCCGATCTTCTACTCTCTTCAGAAGTAGATATTCCCAACTATCTTCTACCAATCGAACGGGATATACAAGTACTTGAATTGGAATTCTGGTGCTCATCTTGATTGAAAAATGGAATGACTCGTTTAACTCTTGTCTTCCAGTATCTTCTTCTCGATCGCTCGAGCTTTATTGATAACCTCGACACAAGCTGTGACAGGTCTATTCAGGATATGCAGCACTTCTGATTTTCCAACGCTCTCTGCTGCATCTACCAGAAGATTGGTGCAAATGGTCATTGCTTGTAGATTGTTGGCAATATCATGTCCCATGAATTCCATATATTGCATTGCTAGTTGCTTAGCTTTCTGAATTTCGAATGTTGCTCTCCGGAACTTGGTGATGTCCTGCATTTGAACAATCCAACCATTTAGAAAGTTCTTCTCCACATTATGCACTGGAGTCATGATAGTTCCAATACTCATGATACCTGTTTTATTGCTTTCATAAAAACCATGCATATTCACCACTTCAAAGGCAAAGTCCCATTCAAAGTAGATTGGCTCGGATTGCAGCATCCACGATTTTATTGATTGAAGAAGATTGGGGTCTCCAAAGATATTGAATCATAGGAGTTCATGCACTCCTGATACGCCAAACATTTTTGCACATGCAGGATTAGCCTGAACCAGAATTCCTTCTTCATCAAAGACACTGATACTCACAGGGGATTCATTAAAGATGGTCCGGAACCTTTGTTCACTTCTTTGGATGTAATCACTGTATCGTGTTTCGACTTCTTCAAGGTTAATCTCAAGAAGCTTATGCTCAGTAACATCTCGGACGATTGTGACTACGCGTACAACTTCTCCATTTTTCACGATAGGAATCTTTCGCGTTTCAGTATATACTTCTCTTTCTCCTAGGAGAGTGAAATCAGATGTCACTATGGTTTCTTTAGTTGCAAAAGCACGTTCGTACTCTTCCAGAACATTTCTTGAAAGGAACGGAAACACATCAGGCAAGTATTGGCCATTGATGTCAGGATCATAGTTCAGGCTGCCGAGTCACTTTTTGAAGACACTGTTCGCAGATATGATCATGAGATTGGAGTCCACAACATGCAATGGATCTCCCAAACCATCTAAAGTCTGATAATAGTCAAAATTGAGGTGGTTCTCACTATATGTTACGTCTTTTACTTCCCGCATAGGTTCTTCCTCGATTGTTGATTATTCTATGAAGACTCATTGATTGCTTGCTAGCCGCTTGAGTAGAAACACTGCATCCCGGCGTGCGCTCAAAACTTCAAATGATTATAATATACCAATATGAGTCTTACTGATTTGATTTTCATATTCTAATGTAGGCAATATCGTGTACAGGATTGTACATTTACTTGCAGCAGCTCGGTTCTTTATATTATTGCTATTCTCTTTAGGTATCATGGAGATTCAATCGGAGACTTAGTATTGATTCAAGATTTGAAAACTGTACTCCCAAAGTTGGGAGGAACTAACTAATGGGAACTTGGCGAGCAATAGCCAAAGCTGGGATTTTGGTAGGCAGCGCAAAATTCCGAAAATCCAGAAAAGTTGCAGCAATTGCGATTCTGGGATTTGTTTTTGTCTGGGCTCTACTAATTGTTCCTCAGTTGTTGATGTTTTTCTTTGCAGAATTCGGACAAGGATTCGAAAGCATGCTAGCCTATGGTCTTCCAGGATTCATGCGATCTATCATTCTTCTAATCTGGATTGCACTTCTGGTAATACCCCTTTCAAACGCACTTGAAGAAGTGAAGGT
>CAYMLT010000263.1:0-5033 GCA_964391265.1 uncultured archaeon | reverse complement strand
CCCCCAAGCTGATGAAACATCAGATATCCCTCTTTGGTAATCTCTGTTATGACAAAGCCAATCTCATCTACATGGCCAGCAAGCATAATCTTCGGGCCGTTGTTGCCTTTCTTGAAAACGACAGATCCTAGTCGGTCGAAAAGGACTTCATCTGCAAATTCCTTTCCATATGCATGAGCTACCTTTTGCGCCTCTGTTTCATGCCCACTTGGACCAAAGGCATTTGTTAGGTCTTCCAGAAATTCAATGTTTAATTTGTCGGACATTTAGAATCACATTTTAGAGTTTATTGTATGATGCAATATCTCCTAGAATAGTGGTTATAGTGTGTTTTGGTGCAAGAGCTAAACCAAGAAATATCAAGAGAGCGTATTCTTGGCGAGTATTTCAAAAGATTCGTGAATATTCTTCCCAGTCAGTGCACTTGTTTCCAGATAGCCGGCAAGATTGTTTTCTTCGACAAATTGTTTGCCCATCTCTGTTGAAATTACTCGTTCATCAACTATATCGGTCTTATTCGCTAATAGAACAATTGGAACTCGCAATCCAAGTGCAGAATCAATCTCATTGAGCCATTTTGGTAATTCTTTCCATGTGCTCTTTCTTGTAACATCAAATACAAGCAACGCGCCTTTCGAACCTTTGTAATAACTAGTCCGGATAAAATCAAATCGTTCTTGACCTGCAAGGTCCCACACAAGAAGTTTGACTTTAATTGTGTCCCCATGACTATTCATAACTGATACAGTCTTTACTGCAAACTGCGAACCGATAGTGACAATATATTGCTCTGAGAATTTCTGGGTCAAGAATCGATTTACAATCGCGGTCTTTCCACTACCGCCTGGTCCAATCATGCAGACCTTCCTCATGTAGTCAAAAGATTCGCCCATTAACAGATATCCTCTTGATTTTCACTCAGACTAGGTATGAAATTGGCCCGAAACTCGACCCAGTCTCTAGCTTATGGTAATGTGTGAGTCGTGTGGTCCATATTTAGCCTTTTATGGAATCAACCCCCTGAAGATTGGCGCGACTTAGTTGGCTGCATATCATCTCTACGAAGAGATTATATCAACCAAAGCGAGCGTACGAAACATCGGGAGGCTCAAAATGCAACTAATCACCGTAAAAATGAGTGAAATCTACGTAAATGGTCTGGATCGTTTAGTAGAACTTGGTATGTATCCATCACGTAGCGAGGCAATTCGGGTTGCAATACGAGACCTCTTGATGAAAGAATTATGGCCTAGAGAAGGACTCCCAATTCATGAACAAATAGGGCCTTCTTCCACAGAGTAGCCAGTGAATTTTGAATCTGATGTGTGAGTGCAGATATCCGAAACACAGATTAAGAGTGAATTGAACGAAAGCAACAACACGCCAATTACGGAGGACGGAATTGATTGAATCTGAGGATTCTACTTAAAAGTTTTAAAATAGCTTTTCGTGCCAAGAAACGTGTACTATCATTCATTTTGATCTATGCATTGCTATACGTTTTCGTTGCGAAGGGAACAATTCTCCTTGGAGTACCATCTCTATTAATGGCATTCCTGGTTGCGACTGTATATGCAATATTGATTGCTCAATTTCGACGTCGTGACATTGCCATACTGAAATGTGTATCTTGGAGTAATTCGGATATTCTTCTATTATTGATTGGGGAAGTGATATTGGTTTCATTTTCAGCCTTTCTCATCGTATTCCAACTTAGTGTAGAGATACTAGGTCTATTTGCCTATTTTGAAGGAGCAAATCTGGTTTTGCTAACGAATCTGTATGATCTGATTGCAATTCCAGCTGCAGCGATGGGAACTACACTTTTTCTAATTGTGATATGCCAAATACCGGGTCTTGCACTCGCTCAATACAGAGCCATGAAAATCCCACCGATGCAAGCTCTAAGGGAGGAATGATAAAGTGACAAATCCAATCATTCGAATTGAAGGTGTAAACAAGGAATATGGGAGAGGTAAGAATACTGTTGCTGCGTTGAAGGATATCAACATCGAGATAAATCCTGGAGACTATGTCGCGGTTGTGGGTCCATCAGGTTGCGGAAAATCAACTCTGCTTCATGTGATGGCAGGTTTGGAACAACCGACCAATGGAAGGATTCTCCTTGATGGAGTCGATGTGACTCTAATTAGTGAAAGAGACCTCCCCAAAGTCAGAGCAGAGAAGATAGGATTCGTATTCCAGTCATTCCTTCTAATTGATGATTTAACATCATACGAGAATATTGAAGCTGTACTCTGGCCTAATTCGGACCTAAACCCCCATATGCAAGAAGAGATGTCGCTTGAAGTCCTTCGAGAAGTGGACATGCTAGAACGCAGAGACCATAGGCCCATGCAGCTATCTGGAGGAGAACAACAAAGAATCGCAATTGCACGAGCTTTGGTGAATAATCCACCAATCCTTTTCTGTGATGAACCGACAGGGAATCTAGACTCTCAAACAGGAGAGGTAATTATGAAAATGATTGCCCAACTGAATCGAGATAGAAGGATGACCGTTGTTCTTGTAACACACAACGAGGATCTAATTAAGTACGCCAAACGCGTCATTAGAATGCGAGATGGATCGATTCGATCAGATAAGTGAGCGCCGCCAAAGGCGGCCTCTATCTTTTTCTATCTAAAGGTTTAGATGCAATTTACTGAAAGGACGTGATGTCTGGAGCGCAAGCAAGAATGGACAAATCCGATTGCAGCAAATTCGAAGAGGCCGCCGGAGAGAAGGCAAAAGGTGGTCACAATGAAGATGCGATGGAGATGTTTCTTGCTACGGCTAAATGTTGGTTCAAATGGGAGTTTTTCTCAAAAGCTGCAAATGCCTACGAACGCGCGTATGAGCATGCAATGCTAGCAAATCAATACTCGAATGCCGCAGAGTACATGCAAGAAGCTGGAGACTGCTGGATAAAAGAAGGGGAGCACGAGAAATTTGAGATTGACTATCAGATAGCATCAGAAGCTCATATCTATGCTGCTGAAGAAAATCGAAACCCAATCAAGTTCGTTGAAGGCGCATTTTGTGCTATTATCGGAGGGGACCTTGATTTATCTCGTCATCTTATTCATGCTGCAGCAGAGACTACTCGCGGCAAGGCCAAGGAACTCATCAATCTTGCACTGATGCTTAATGAGTATCACTTCGGAGATGCTCATAGGTACATTGAAGCTGCGCTAACTAGGGTTTTGGACAAGGATGGCATGAAACGGATTAGAGAGCTTTTTTTCCTGATTTTTGCTGGTTTTATTAGATCCTTACTAGAGTCGGAAATCGCGGTAACAATTTCAAGTTTGGCTGAGAGCACTGGGCTGAGCATATCTGAAGTAAACTCCTTTGTTAGTCGAGGAATTGAAAAAGGGCATATACCTGCATATCTTGACCAAGATACACAGGAATTGGTAGTCGATAGCGACAGGCCAGACATGGCAGATCTTTCCAGAAGAAAAGGACCCATTATGAGTAGAGACCTTGATGATCCAGGTGCTTGGGACGTTGACCTGGATGAATGAAGTGACAAAAACCGAGGGGTTCAAGCATGGGGTCCACCCATGCAACATTAAAATTAGAATTTCATAATCTATCTGATGGCTCAAGCATGTTATTGAGTTGAATCATAGTTGTTGTGACGATAACGTTTTATTGGCGATTGCAATCACTGACAACTCACCTACTCCCCGATTATACGGTGGTATTGATGAACGAAGGGCTGAAATGGATGCAATGTCCGGTCTGCAAGGAAACGATTTCTTGGCAGCTGCCTACAGACGAACTCAAGAAGGTAAAGAGATTTCCAGCTCCTATTGTCGTCAAGCATAAGGACCATCATATTATTGTCTACGTGGACAGTCACTACCAACTGGCAGATACTGAAGCTGCAAACGCGTGTGTTGAAGGAGCTTCGAAGAGCTAGTATTCATCTATTACACGACCCTTTGACCCAATTTTGTTATCATAAGCCCATTCTAGAACTTGAGCGGCTTGCGCACTTGCCATTCCCCAGCTCTGAAGTTTTGCAACAAGTTCTTGTATTCCTTGAACCCAATCATCAAGAAGTTCTCTTATTCTAAATTCAATATTGGTGTCTTCAGTTTCGGAAAGAATTGGCAACAACTTTGTGACAAGACTTTGCGAAAGGACCAGTATTGTTTCAAGTCGAGCAATCCATTCTTCCCTTGGAAGTCCTGAAAGGGTTTGAGCGACCGATAGATGATAGTCATACTGGGCGGCAAAATACCTTAATCGCCAACTTAGAAATTCAATGATCAATGTGCGATGGGCATCGCTTGGCGCGGTTTTCATTAGAAGAACAAGAAAGCGTTCAGTCATTTCGTCTGCGGATTGACTTGCTTCGTAGAATTGGGCCATGGCTTGCTGATAATTCTCATTGACAAGATTTTCTTCAGCTTCTCTTGCAGCGTTCTTGAAACGCTTCAGTATTTCTCTAGTGGAGTTCAGCCCATTTGTATCAGTCAATTTCGCTTTTCACCTCCACTAGTATCCCACATTGCACTCTATAGAAGCGGAACCATCTCGACTTCGACGACCACTTCCAAACTGCGAAGCCAACTGATAAACTCTTCAATCTTGTCTCTATGTGCAACAAGGAAGTATCCTTCCCAGATACATGAATCCTCAAAGGGGCAAAAGCCAGTCGAATGAAGCAATTTCATATTCATTTTTTTAATTGTTTCGTATAGGGTTTTGGACGTTTGTGTGAAAGAATCCAGATCTAAAGATACACGAACGTGGAATGTGGATCCATCACGTACTGGAATCACACGAAGGAATCCGCTCCGAGATCGAATTATCAGTACATCGGTTCCATCGGGTAATGCAGCTGGTTCTTGATGTTTTGCAATGGAAATGCATCCACTTTCAACTTGTGTAACTGAGCCTTCTGTTAGTTTTTTCATGCTTTCCAACCCGTTATCCTACTGAGTGCGGCAACACCGTGAAGTGTTATTTCATAATTCCCATTGCTGGTAGTAATCAAATCAAGTGTTTCAAGGAGA
>CAYMLT010000262.1:0-5042 GCA_964391265.1 uncultured archaeon | reverse complement strand
TTGTCCCTTAGGTGTGAAAGTGTGAATAAATAGAACATACGGGTTTTCCCCATGAATGGGAAAGGAAAACTTTCAATAGACCATGGGATTCTCGCACTCAGAACCCGAATGAAGTTTGCAGATGAAGCATTGGACATCTCTGGCAACCAAGTGAGAGTGGCGAGGATAGTATCTCGATTGACTCCTGCACCTCTTTTTGATTTGTATGTAGCCATTATCATTGCATTATCATCGCCCATCGGTCTAGGACCGCATCTGGATTCTATATCAGTTGTACTCATCTGTTTTCTACTCATGGTTATTGGACCGATTTTGCCAATTGTATACGACGCTTGGCGCGGAAAGGTAGACTTGGACGTTTCTGAACAGTCCATGAGGACTAAGTTCTTTCTCTGGGCAATTGTATGCTATGTCATTGCATTCGACATCTATTGGTTTGCTTCATGTACAGTTATGGCGGTGCTAGCAGCTGCATATATCACGGTAACAATTGGAGTTATGCTAGCAACAAGGCGGTCCAAAGTTTCCGTTCACACTGCAGGAGTTGGAGGACCGGGAACAGCGATGTTTTTTGTCTATGGAATCTATGCATTTCCCGTTGTTTTTATCTGGTGTGCAGTTCTCTGGTCTAGAGTGATTCTCAGACAACACACCGTAAGACAGGTGCTCGCAGGGCTTCTTCTTTCTGTAGTGATTACAATCGGAACATACCTAATATTATATGTCTGATTCTATCCGAGTTTTCGCGTAGTCTTGGCGAGTCTGACTGCGTTTTATTCATATGCGAACGGGCCCACGAATAGATTGTCCAGAGATGTGACATCCATCCTGTGAAATTAGTATAGGTTTCTAAAATGTCTGAGTTTGTTTCATGCCCCAAATGTGGTACGCACCTGAGGAAAGGATCCACCTTCTGTTTAAAGTGTGGGACCAAACTTACAGGAACAGAAACGCCGGTTATGAAAACCGAGGTAAATGAATCGGAGGTTGCTATCGATGATGCCACGGAGGGAGATGTGTCTCTACCGGAGATTGAAGAATGGGGCAAGACTCCCGATGATAGAGATGACCTCATGCGTGAAACCATGAATGTCCTTGAAGATTCAAAAAATCTTTTCGATTCCAGTGGGGATGAGAAGCCTGTAGAAGTTCCACCAGAGGAAGAGTTGTCTTGGAAAACAGATTTGGAAATTGATGAAGGAGCAGAAGATGTAGAACTGGCGCCATCAATTATTGAAGATGAGCCTGAAGAATTACCAATAGAAGAGCCTTCACATGTTGAAGAACCAAAGCTTACCTCACGCGACCTGTCGTGGGATTCCCCTGAAGAATTCAGTTCAGAAATCAAGGAAGGTATGCCATTCAAAGAAGTGGCGCCTCCGAAAGTTATTGATGCTGACATATTAGAAGTCACTCATGATGAAGTTATGGAGCACATATTTACTGAGGCACCAGATAATGAAACAAGAGAGGCGGTGACACATCTATTCCCCAAGGGAAGGGGTGAAACGACCACTGATTTCATTGACATTGCGGTTGGCAAGCCAAAAAGGATTGGAGCAGATATCTCTCCAGCAATATTGGAAGCACCCACTTGTCCGGATTGTGGGACAGTAATGGGTTCAGATTCGTTTGAATATCCTCCCTACGTATACGAGGCAATGGGAAAAGCTCGATTGGAAGAGGGAGCCCGTCTCATGGCAAATAATGAGCATGAGAAAGCGATAGAACAGTTTGAGATTGCGAAGAAACTATTCGAACACGGTGGACTTAGCAAATTAGTAGAAGAAGCAACAAAACACGTGGATGCAGGATATGATGGCATGGCTGAACACCATTACATCCAAGCTGAGAATCATCTTAGAGAGAAACAATACGAATGGGCGATTGTGCAGTTCAAGAAAGCAAGAGAGCTTTACATGTTTAGTACAGATGAGAGTAAGCGTGCCAGATGCGCTCAAAAGACCAGAGACACATACGAAGAGTGGGGCAAGAATCTCGAAAGCGATGGCGACAAGCTGGCCAAATCGGGACAAACCAGAGAGGCACTTGCCAAATACACTGAATCTGCTGAGAAGTATAGGGAAGCTGTAGTTCCCAAAAGGCTCCGCGGATTGGAAAAGAAAATTCGAAATGCATAGATTTGCCTATGCAGGTTTGAATCCTGTGAGGTCTAATATGTTCTTTCTGAATATCGAATCAATGTCATCATCTGCATAACAGAATTGCGGACATATCGACCGAACTGCATTATATTGCTCTTCAAGTATATTGTATCGGAAGCCGCGGGGGAAGAATGAAGAGTCAGTACCAAATACTATGCGTTTTGACCCTCCAGCTTTCATCGCCTTCTCAAAGATTTTTGTTATAGTGAGATCATAAGGGAGGAATTTCATCCATGAGTTGCTGCCACTCGAATCCATGTATACGTTTTCGGTTTGATACATCAACATCAGAACTTCTCTGAAAAAACCTGCTCCAAAATGAGCAATCATGAAATTCAGATCCGGAAAATCGTGGGCGGGTTTTTGTATGTCAAGGGGATTTCCAAATCGCAAATTGGCTTCAGTTCCGATAGTGATACCAAAATGTGCAATTACCAAGAGTTTTTGTCTTCGAGCCTCTTCATATATTGGGTATACACGTTCGTCATATACATGCATTTTCCAAGAAGAGGGGTAGAGCTTTATTCCTTGAAAGCCATCCGCTCCTGCCCGCTTAACCAGATCGACAGCATCCTCAGCTGCAGGGTCAATGTTCGCATATCCGAGGAATCTTCCAGGAAAGCGTTTCCGAGCATCGCTGAATTCATCCCAAGATTCTTTTCCAATCATCATTCCTATCGCAGATATTCCATATTTATCCAATTCATCAACCCACATTTGACCTGGATCCCAGTTCTTATCGGGGATGAAGAAGTCTTTCATGTCTGTGTGGGACTGCACACGGTTCTGCATCTTGGCAAATCCATCCGCTCCTTCTTGTGAGGCTCTTTCAAGAAACCCTTTCACCGTTGCATAAGTCATGAAGTGTGCATGTGCATCAACAACGTCTATTCCTATTTTAGAAACTACCATTGGAAAACCCCCAGCGTTCTAGGTGTACATCAAGAACGGATGTACAAGTAACTGGTTAATACTTCACAATAGTTTAATTGCTATATGACTGTTACAGTATGTACGATTCTGTTATCGGATATCTTTATTTCAAATCATATGCATAGTATTAATGGGGCGAAAAGATGTATGAGATATTGATTGCCGGATTGGCGATTGGCGGAATACTATTGCTGATGTGGTATGCACTAAGCAAAACAATGAGAGGAACCCCAGGACCACATACAAGACCGAACATTTACGATGAGTCCTACTTTCCTGGAATGCCGGGATCTAGTGCTGGACCGCTACCAATCGGAAACAAAAGAGAAAGGAGAAACCGCAGATAATACGGTTTCATTATTGATTCAAATCCAATCTCCGGTTTCCAGTTTGGTAGGAAGGTATTCATCTGTTAGAAACTCGAATGAGTGACTTGCAAATGCCTGTATCTCTGCCTTCTCTTTCATTTTGAGCATGAGCTGAAGGTCCTTTACCCATTCCTTATTCTGCTGGACGAATGGCTCCTTTAACATTTCTTTCACACGCTTGATGTCAGCAGGCTCCATTGGAATACGCACACTTTTGGGAATGTCAAAAGCATCCAAGTCTCGGGTTAGGACTCCAAGGAGTTTCAATTCAGGTGTGGCTATGAAAGGAGACTCATAGCTAAGACGCTTGCTGCCTCTGAGGAAAACAGAGTAGATGTAATGCCCGTAAGGATCACTGTCAACTAATGCAAAAGCAGGAATCTCAAGTTCCTTAACAAGCATTTTCAGAAACGCACGAGTAGCTATATCACCTGAGCCTTTACCAGTGATAATTATGCATGGCTGCCTATTCCAGTACTTTGCTTCTGCCATTCGCATCACCGCTGCATCCTTCTCAGCCATTAGAATGAACTCGGCATCGCTCTCTACAATCTCCAGCTGGTCCAGAAACGGAGTAACTGCCCAGCCACCCGTACCCATTTTTGAAAGGTCTATTATATCGCCGCCATCTCGAATGACTACACGACCCATTGCAGAACCTCTTGCGCTAGCAACAATGTGGACACTGTCTCGAGTTGTGCTCAGCATTGATGAAACGTCTTCAATGATTTTGTCACTGTATTTTTGATCCCTGAACAGGTTCACATCACTATAGAAGACCTCTCTTTTCGATGCATGCAGATTGGATTTGAGTAGGTTGAAGACGATTTCCATGATTCTCGCAGTTCTTGTTGCATCTACAACTGAAGCAAGAGAATGGTAGGGTCTAGAGATTGTCTTCATTCCTAGGAGAAGCAAGTCTCTATATTCATCCCACACAATATTATCACCTGATCTACTAGGAATCTCAAAAGCAGGACGTCCAGTTGCTGTCGCCTCGTTGAGAACTTCCAAAGCTGTTTCAACAAGTCGAGCGCTTGTGTCTTCGCGGCTAAGGGAAAGCACTTCAACTGTTTCGGGCAAATCGGTTGGGAGTTCTCCAGCAGCAGCCATTCGTTCACCCTCTCGCCACTTAGCCTTCATCTCAAGAGCAAAAGCTTGTACAGCCTTTGGCACGGGAAGTCCTGACTGCTTTCGAATAATTTTCGGTTTCACTCTCTTTGGTGGTGGTTTTGGTTTCTTCCTCAATGATGATGCTTCAGATGACTTCTTTGCCTTGGTTGAAGGTACTCTCTTTTTCGGTGCCTTCTCAAGTTCTGGAGGAACTTCTTCGGTTTTTTCAATAGCCGGTTCTTCTTCTTTCCTTTCTGGTTTTGTTTTTGCGGACGCCACTATCACGGTCTCCGGTTCACCCATCACTATGCTACGTTCTTTGTCACGCATGTATTGTTTTGCAGCCGTCACTATTCGAGTAGCACTTTCTAATCCCAGACCATCAACACGCTGTGCAACACCATGTGGGTCAGCTCTAGAGAGTCGCGCAATAGAATTGTAACCTGCGGATTCAAGGGTCAAA
>CAYMLT010000261.1:0-5074 GCA_964391265.1 uncultured archaeon | reverse complement strand
TAGGAAATAGATCGTTGCATGTGTTCGTAGATACTAGCCGCAGGTCCATCAACGAAGTTAACTTTTTCATCGAGGATGGAGAAATCTCCTGTTTCCTTTACATACTCTGTGACAGCAGGAATCAGCCAGAGATGGTCGTCACTAAAGAATGGCATGTCTTTCTTGACATAATAAGGGAAACCTCCTTCTCCTGTTAGAGGGAAGTAGATATGGTATACTCGGCCACTTTCAAATTGGACTTTCGACAAGTCAACGATGCGTTTCCTAACCTTATTGGGGAACGCATGGGCAACTCCGAGTATGTCTTGACAGCAATCTCTGAAACCCATCCCTCTTCCTATTCCAGTTTCATAGAACGAAACGTACCGGGACCAGTCAAAGGTGATTCTGCATTGGTATTGGTTCCAAACGTTCACTACTGCATTGAATTCAGAATCTGGTACTTCTACATTGAGCTTACTTAGATATGATTCCCAATGCTCTCTAAGTTTTAGAAACTCGAAATCGATATTGACACGGTCTCGGAATTTTTGGAGCAACTTTCTAGCTTCTTTTTCGTTCCACGAAACACCGAGTACATAGATGATAGTTCGAGACTCAAAGGGATCCAGATCTAATGAGGTGCTTGTAGCAGCTATTGGATTTCCTCCAATAGCTTCAGAGCCAAAGCACTTGCCTCTTTCTACTGCGATTGGATTCGATTCGTCATGGTACCTACCAATGAACTTCTCCCTTTCGCAGTCATATCCGTCTATTTCAGAATTAGCAGAGAAGAACGCGTATCCTGTGCTTTCATCGAAAAACGAATACAAAATGGAATTACCATTAAAACGGGAAATCCCCAGAGACTGAATCGATTGCAGATCGTTTTGATCACGCTCACTGTACCAAAGACAAAACTCAGAATATGAGAATAGTTTGAGCCATCTTTTTTCAGATGAGCTGTTCGTTATTGTTATCATCCATATCTCAAGATTATGATCCGTTGGGACGAAATAGGTTGTTTCCGAAATAATACCCGAATATGAGGAGGACACAATCGTGTATCCGAGACCGTGTCTGCATTTGTAAGAATCAAGGTCGTGAAGAGTTGGCTGCCACGTAGGTGACCAATACTCACCTGTCTTGCCATCTCTTATGTACAGATATCTTCCAGGACGATCCATTGGCATGTTATTGTATCTATACCTAGTGATTCTCCTATCACGAGGGTCAATGTGAAAGCTGTAGCCACCGGCAGTGTTTGATATCATCGCGCAGTATTCACTATTGTTCAGATAATTGATCCAAGGTGTTGGAGTGTCTGGTCTAGTGATTACATATTCTTTGTAGTCCTGGGAGAAATGTCCATACTCCAAATCAGTCACCGAAAAGATATGCTAAAGGAGTGCAGTATTAACTCTTATCGGGTACATGATGAAATCTTTTCGGCATTCGTCCGATTATTCATCAAAGGTTCCAGTCCGATGCCTGATTCTCCGAAACCACTACAGCTTCTCGCAGGATTATTGTTCTTGATGATTCTCCAATTTGCAGCTCGATTTCACCAATGTCTAGCATCCACTTCTGCCGTGACACATCGTAGAACGCCAAGTCTTTCCCCCTGACATCAATTGTGCAAGTCTTCTTTTCACCTGGCCTAAGATGCACCTTTGCAAAACCTGCTAATTCTCTTGGTGGTCTTGGAATGCTTGGATTGATGCTGCTATGATAAACTTGAACCACCTCTGCACCAAAGCGCACTCCACAATTAGTCACTTCAACACTGACTTGCAGTTTATCATCAATACTAGCAATACATTGACTTGATATGTCCATATTCTCAATCTCAAAGGCAGTGTATGATAGGCCAAATCCGAAGGGGAACATTGGCGTTATTCTCTCATTGTCAAAGTATCGATACCCCACAAAGATGCCTTCATCATAATGGACGCAAAGGTCACCATCACCTGGGAATGTCCGATTCTTGCCACTTCTATGTGCTGGAGAATCATTCAGATTCTTGGGAAATGTCAGAGGTAACTTCCCCGATGGATTTACTTGGCCAAATAGTAGATTAGCAATTGCCCGGCCACTTTCCATTCCTGGATACCACGCTTCCAGAACAACTGGTACCTTGTCAATCCATTCCTCCATTCCCACAGGGCTGCCTGAGATAAGCACTACTACAGTATTGGGATTCTTGCTGGCTGTTGCACAAATAAGCTCAATTTGCTCCTGAGGCAGATTAAAGCACTTTCTATCAGCCGCTTCAGAATCCATCCCCCTATCATGATTTAGTCCAGCAAAAATGATGGCGACCTCCGCCTCATCCGCCTCAGAGGTTATCTTGATTTTCCCATCACATTTCTCCAATATACCTTCACATGCAGTTATCTCATAGGGTGGTACAACGGCGGATGAACCTCCATAATGGGGGCGCCCGAATCTCATATCACGATTTGGGCCGGAGAGTGCTAGGCTACTGATCGAGTTAGCATCCAATGGTAGCAAACCACCTTCATTTTTCAGAAGGACCATTCCTTCCTCAGCAACCTTTCTCGAAAGCGCCCTGTGATCAGTAGCATTTTGTGCTTTTCGTGCAACACTGCTACTATTGTCGAAGATACCAGCAAGGACCATAATCCTGAGAAATCTTCGGACTACGTCATCTAAGGCAGACTCTACAATCTTTCCATCAGCATACGCCTTCTTGAGTAACTCAAGTTTGTAGCAATGTGGCTTTGGCATTTCTAGTGATAGACCAGAGTTTATGCAGTCCTCGGGACTATGCAAGTACTTTGTTGCATCCCAGTCTGTAACAACAAATCCTTGAAATCCCCATTTATCTATCAATAATTTCTGAAGGAGTTCGGGGTTTTCGTATACATATTTACCGTTAATTTTGTTGTAACTTCCCATAACCGACCAAGGCTGTGCCTGTTGCACGGTTTCCATAAATGGACGAAGGTATATCTCGTGCAAAGTTCTCTCATCTATCTCAGAACTCACAGTCCTTCGATTGCTCTCCTGATTGTTTGCAGCATAATGCTTCACACAAGCCCCTACACCTTGGTTCTGTACTCCCTTCACGTATGCAATAGCGATCTCCTTTGCTAGAAAGGGATCCTCGCTCATATACTCAAACGTCCTTCCATTCAATGGTGTCCGATGAATGTTTATGCCTGGTGCGAGCAGGAGGTGCTTTCCTGCATCTTTTACCTCTTCGCCTATTGCCTCTCCCATCTGATAGGCGAGGTTTACATCCCATGTTGCCGCCAATCCTATTGTTGCAGGGAATCTGGTGCACTTCTTGTCAGATGAGTGCCACGCAACTCCCATTGGGCCATCTGTCATCTCAAAAGATGGAATCCCAAGGTGATCGATTGGAGTTGTGGAGAATCCCCCTAATCCACTATGATTGGAAAGAAGTTTGAATTTCTCTTCTAGATTTAAACGCCCAATAAGGTCCAAGGCTCTTTTGTTGGCATCTAAGCTCACATTTTTGTAAGGGTATATTTGTGTGTCATCACTCAATTTCCATCACTTCACTTCTCAAGATTGAACTGCTGCTTATCTGGGGGAATTTGAATCTCTCATACTTGCATAGTAATTCTGCTGGAGAATCATACGCTGTTGAGTAGAGCTCGTATGGGTACACCTCTCAAAGTTTCAGGCAAGCCTTTTATAACACATTTCGGCATATTTCTTATCTGACCGAAAAATTTTCAGGATTGCGGACACAATGTCACAAAACCGTTACTCTGACATGGACGAAATAGACCTGAAGATACTTGAGCTACTCCAAAATGACTGTAAGCTTGGTGTTCAAAAGATTTCAGAGGAAGTAGGGAAAGGAATTTCCACTGTTCATGCAAGAATCAAGAGTATGGAACAAAGGCAGATAATAAAAAAGTATACTGCGGTATTAGACCCGATTCTTCTCGACCGACCCACCTTGGCTCTCATCTTTGTCACGATACGCTATCGCGTGCCAGGTCAACCAGTTCTGCTTTCACAGAAAGAATTCTGTGAGGAGGTTGCGAAACACCCCTTTGTCCAAGACGTCTACATAATGAGTGGAGAGTATGACGTTTTTCTGAAGGTTCGTACAAAGGACGTGAAGGAAATGAATAGATTCATAGTAGACTATCTGCGAGAATTGCCAGCTGTTGATAGATCGCTTACCATGTTCGTCATGGATGACGTTCTCGAGACCCTTGAGCTGCGAGAATTACTACGTCCTGAAGAATAGATTCTGTAGGTTTTCCCTGAGAAAGGTCATTCAATCATTTTGAACCATTGATTCATTGTTACACTTTGTACGAAACCCGCATTTATTAGGCTTTGATTGTTTGGCTCGGATATACCTATCTCGACGGCATATATCAAATCCCGTTGATTCTTGCGTACACGTTGCAATCCCTCAGTTAGGAGAGCAGTTTCTAAACCTATGTGACTCAAAGCAGGGTGCACTCCAAGTATTTCCAACTCGGCGATATTTGTCAATGGGTCCAATCGATACATAGAAAATGCAATAAAATCATCGTCTTCAGTAACTGCAACAAGATTCAAGTCCTGATGGAAGAACTCGGCTTTAGACATGAACTTCATTTTTTCTACAGTCATATATTCGCCACAGTGACTGTACACTGATCCTACAACTTCAATGAACTTGGGGTAATCTTCCACTCACCTAAGATTCCGTATTGTGACTCCTTCCGGAGGAGAAATATCAGGGGTCGATGCATCCTGTGGGAATATGTAATTATATTCATGAAGCCCCCTGTCTTCATACCCCAACTCCGAAAGGACGGAAACCCTCTTCGAATCCAGTCCTACGGTATATGTATACATTCGCGACTTCTGTTCACCAATTTTCTCCCTCTCGAGCTTTTCGATTTCGATGAACAACTCTCTTTCATAGTGCTTGTATTTGGGATGCGTCTCAACATGGTAATTTCCTGTTGATCCCCGATGAGATACAGCTACCATATCCGAATTGTCCTGGTTGGACAGTTTCCAGATTTTGATGGCATCATCGTCTTCTGGCGAGTAGTCTAGACCGCACGGACCGTATTTTTGATTCTCAATT
>CAYMLT010000260.1:0-5100 GCA_964391265.1 uncultured archaeon | reverse complement strand
AACTGTACTCATAGGTAATGTTTCCACAATCACTACCTCCTTAGGTCTCTTATATCCTGCCATTTTGCCCCTAGCCCATTCGATGAATTCTTCAGGGGTCGCCTCAACTCCCTCCTTGAGAACTACAAATGCCTTCACAAACTCATTACTCGGATCTTCCTTTCTCGGAAGCCCAATCACTGCTGCGATGGCTACTTTGGGATGTTCAAAGAACAAGTCTTCTATTTCTCTTGGGTATGCTTTGAGACCACCAACGTTCACCATGTCCTTTTTTCGATCTGAGATGATTGTGTACCCATGTTCATCCATATGTCCTATGTCCCCAGTTAGGAAGTAACGTTTTCCTCCAAATTCTCGCATGACATTCTCAGTTTCCTCTGGCTTCTTGTAATAACCCTTGAAAACTTGCGGGCCATGGATTGCAATCTCTCCGACATCTCCAATATCTAGTTCTTTTGTTCCTGTTTCTATGTCGACAATCTTACAGATAGTATCTGCAATTGGAAGCCCAATGGAACCGAATTTTCTCTGTTTCTTATTGGTGGGATTGATATGAGTGACTGGAGATGTTTCAGTGAGACCATATCCCTCAAAGAGGATTGCTCCAGTAACTGCCTCAAAACTCTTAGCTAATTCTGGAGGAAGAGGAGCTGCTCCTGAACTGCAGATATTAATTGAGGAAAGATCATACCTCTTCACATCGGGATGATTCACAATCCCTGCATAAAGGGCTGGCACACAGTTCAATACAGTCCCTTTTGTTTGTTCGAGATCCTTAAGCAAGTCTGACATTGGTGGTTTGCCTGCTCTTGGGTCAGGTATGCAGACCAGCTGCCCAGCATACATCGTTGCCATCAATAGAGTGAGTGTCAATCCATAACTATGATACCATGGAACTGCGCCGACATAAACTTCTTCACCGTATCGGACGCCGCCTGCTTGTCGATCTTCAATATCTTCTTCTTCTAGATAGACCCAATCGACTATCTGTTTCACATTTGATACTAGGTTGTAGTGCGAAAGCTCAGCTCCCTTTGGCGTGCCGGTTGTGCCTCCAGTATAAATTATGATGGCTGTATCATTCGGATCGGATTTTGCTTGAGGCGATTTCGGTTCGTATTGCGCAACAATATCATGATAGAATACCGTTTTATCCTCCTCATAGAATGGGCTCTTTGGAACCTTCCCGATTAATCCGCCAATTATTGCTTTGACTTTTGGTAGGAACGGTTTGATATTGCAAACAACTACTGTTTTGACATCTGTACCTTTAATCGCCTCATAGCAAGTTGGTAAGAATGTGTTGTGATCCATTGCAAATACAAGAACCGCTCCCGTATCTTTGAGTTGATGGTTCAATTCGCCCGCCTTGTATAATGGATTGCACGTGACTAGCTTGGCACCCGTTTTTAGAGCACCAAAGAAGACCGCTGGATAATGAGGCACGTTGGGAAGGAATACTGCAACAACGTCTCCCTCTTTGATTCCCTTACTTACAAGGAAATTTGCGATTCTATCAGCATCCTCTCTTACCTCTGCGAATGTCCTTGATTGTCCCATATACACCGTAAATGGTAGGTCTCCACTCTTTTCTGCTGATGCATCAAGCATCGCATACAGCGGCTCTTTCGGATATTTCTGTGTCTTCTTGGCGTGTCTTGGCCATCCAGGACCATCTTGCCAATACATCTCGCCCATTGCTTAATTTCTCCTCTAAACATGAAACAGCATATCTTCTACCTACTAACATTGTTCCTCTTAATTCTTCGGGATACATAATTTCTACAATACCCTAGATTCATGCGCTATTTTCAACAAATCAAAAGTCGACGTACTTATAATCCGCCATTTGTATATGATTTGCGAACTATCTCAGTATTGATGCTGGGGAGATTGCGTCTATGATGTCCACCTCACGGGTTGCTGTGACACTCTGTGTTGCACTGATGCTTTTTGCGCCACTAGTTTCTACTTCTCAATTGGTCTTTGGTTCAATGGCAGAAGTACAGACTGATGATAATATTGATTCTCTGCCGGAAACATCCGTTATTCTGGAAAAACTAAAGGATGAAGGGATTGACTTTGATGATACAATCCTGCCAACTGGTGAACAAAAGCTACCTTTTGGCGGGTTCATTCGAAATCTTGGACAAATTCCGGATGAGTCCATCAAATACTACTTTTCATCTAATGGAGTATCTGTTGGATTTGGAAACTCCAAGATTGAAATCTCATATGCGGAACAAAACGAGAAGCCTGTGTCATTCTCGATAACTTTTCCGGGTTCATTAGATGTACAACCAATTGGTGCTCAAAAGAAGGTGCATGTTGTCAACTATATCCTTAGTGATGTACAGATTTCAAACATTCCAACCTTTGACGAGATTCTATATTCAAATCTCTACGACGGTATAGACCTTAGATACTTCATGTCCGAGAGAGGGCTCAAGTATGAATTCATTGTGAGTCCTGGAGCAGACCCTTCCACTATCGCATTGAAGGTAAACGACTCGGTTTCACTTGTCATTGAAGAAGAGTCAGTATCTATTAACTTGGAATACCAGCCAGTTTTTCAGGATGCTGGCCTCGATGTTTTTCAGGAAGATGGAACCAAGGTTCCTACGCAATTCTGCGCAAAACAAGACTTGCCTAATAGCTATGGATTCAACATAGAAACCTACGACACCGAACAAACTCTAATTATCGACCCTTGGTTCCTGCCATTTAGCACCTTTGTAATTGGTTATTATTATGGAGCATATTTGAACGGATTGGCTGTAGATAGTGAGGGTAATAGCTATGTTGTTGGAAACATATGGATAGCTAACTATATCTCTCCGCCAGATAATCGTTACGATTTATACGTAGGTAAATTCTCTCCAAATGGGACATTGCTGTACAGCACTTGGCTCTTTTCTAAGTCAAGAGAGGAGGCACGAGGCTACGATATCGAAGTGGATGATGATGGGAATGCGTATATTTGTGGCATTACAGATTCCGATAGTTTCCCAATAACACCAGACGCAAATGACACTACATATAATGGTGGATCGCGTGACGGATTTGTTGCGCGTTTCAACACCACTGGTTCTTTGAATTACTCGACCTACCTAGGGGGAAGCGATGGCGATTATCCATATGGTATAGCAATCGATTCAGATACTGGTGAAATGTATGTCGTTGGAACGACGTACTCCAGTGATTTTCCGATGCAGAATGCGTACGATGATACTTTGAGTGGAGAATATGACGGTTTTGTAGTAAAATACAATGCAGATGGAAGCGCTTTCGAATATTCCACGTTTCTTGGTGGATCGATGAGAGAGGATGCTAATGGTGTAGATATTGATTCAGATGGATACTGTTATGTTGTTGGATCCACAAATTCAACTGATTTTCCGACCTCGGTTGGTTCTATAGATGGTGCGTTTGGTACTGGAGACGGAGATTGGGATGCATATATCACGATACTTGATCCAGATGGTCAGGACCTCAATCAATCCGCATACCTAGGAGGAGTTCTTAATGATCTGGGTGCTGCGGTTGCAGTAGGAAGTGATGGAAGGTGCTATGTAGTTGGTAGTACATATAGTCCAAATTATCCAAAGACATCATATCTCCAAGATTATCAAGCTAAAAGCGACATGTTCCTGACGGTATTGAATGAGGCGCACGACGGACTTAATATGAGTACATTCATTGGCGGCGACGATTACGATACTCCAAGAGAGATTATTCTAGGACCTAGTGGCAAGGTCCATATCGTAGGGACTACTCAAAGTACAGATTTCCCACTCGTAAATCCCTATAATGCCACATATGGAGGAAGTACTGATGACTGTGTGTTGAGGATTAGTTCGGAACTAGATGCCATTGAATTCTCAACTTATGTGGGGGGAAGTAGTTTAGAATTCGGCAACGATTTAGGTGTGGACTCAAGCGGAAACATATACATTACAGGAGATACTTACTCACCGAATTTCCCTACAGCCCGGGCTTACCGAGATTCACCCTCAGGACATGATGGATATCTTACCAAATTGGCTGAAGACACAATGAATCCCGTGATAACTCTCAAGACCCCCGAAACGGGACAGAAGATCCATGGAGGTATGCATATAGACCTCGATGTGACAGATGACTGGTTTGTTGATACGGTCTGGTACAACTGGGATAACGGAGTTAATTTCACAATAGGCGAACCCCACGATGTTCCTTGCACCTATGAAACTACTTACACTCTGAGAGTCTATGCAAATGACTCAGCAGGCAATGAAGTAAGTGCAATCTATACATTCCTTCGTGGCACGACCTTTTTCGCATATAGCACGTTCTTAGGAGGTGCGGAGTCCGACCTCGCAACTGCAGTTGTATTAGATAGTTTTGGAAATTCGTACGTTGTTGGAAGGACCTACAGTCCTGGTTTCCCAACCTTAGATGCCTTGAACGATACATTTGGTGGTGTAGACGATATCTTCCTCTCAAAATTTAGCCCCACTGGAGAACTACTCTTCTCGACATTTATTGGTGGGTCTGATTCGGATGTGCCAAATGATGTTACCTTAGATTCTGCTGGAAATATCTACATCTGTGGGCTGACCAAGTCGCAAACGAACTTTCCCCTCGTGAATGCACAGAACTCTACCTATGGAGGCGGCAATTGGGATGCATTCCTGATGAAGGTAGACAGTACCGGAACAAGTATTGTATTCTCAACATATGTGGGAGGGGTGAGTGATGATGTCCTATACAGTATAAAGTTAGACACAGCCGGAAACGTCTACGTTGCAGGTTATTCGATCAGTGCGGATTATCCAACTGTTAATGCCTATGACTATACTCACGATATAGCAGCTGATGGAGTGCTAACGAAATATGATTCAACAGGACAGACTATGCTATACTCAACTTTCATCGGTGGTAATAATATCGACATCATAAGAGGCCTTGCTATAGATTCAGATGGATATTGCTATCTCACGGGATCGACTGGATCTACAACTTTCCCAACTCAAGATCCAATTAATGCTACACTTAACGGTGGATTTGATGTCTTTGTAATGAAGATGAAACCCGGAGAGGGGCTTGACTATAGCACGT
>CAYMLT010000259.1:0-5142 GCA_964391265.1 uncultured archaeon | reverse complement strand
GATGATGACCAATACAAGTGCCATTGCTCCAAGAATCAGGGATATTTAAGATGCTGGCTTCTTCTGAAGCTGTAATGATGTGATTGCAGCCAATGTGCCAAATACAATAGCAACTAGAGTAGCAATACTATGCATTGGCTGGGCGTATCCAGGGAATATACCCAACCCCATTGCGCCTATTCCTGTGACTGCAAGTAGAAATGAGAAGATCCTTGCATTGGTGGATTGATAGAGGAGAATTGCTCCAACAAGTAGGAGGACTCCAAGCAGGAAGATTGATGCATTATACAAGGCAGCCATCTCCCAGATGCCAAGTTCGCTCACATAGTCAATGCGATTACTATACCCGGGGGTCCATGATTCTGCGGCAAGTAGACCCAGGAACCATTGAAGGCCAGCTAGAAGAATTAGATAGCCACTCATCTGGATCTTGTCAAACTTTGCCAGACTAGTTTTTGTAAATGTAGATTCAGTCATTGTAAATCACGAGGTTGCTCATGTATAGAATGAATATAAGAAGTGGACAATGCTTGAACTGCATCGTAGTTTGCACTGCAAACTCGCTTGTTTTGCTAAATTTCACAAAAAGAAGGAACGCGGGGATCAATGTTTTTTTCTTTAGTACAGAATAGGATACCGAGGGTTATAACCGACAATAGTGTGAATCCAGAACTGGAGAAAAGGTGGCAAAGGTATCTCCGAAGGTGCAGATTCGGAAAATATCTGATGAAAATCGGCGTAGTTGTCATAGCCATTTCGATAGTTTTGGGAGTCATCCCAGTCGCTGTTGCTGCCTTCTCAGGAACTGTAGATGTATCCACACCATGGAGCGGGTATATGATGGTTGGTGTTATTATTGGAGCTTTTCTGATACTAGTAGGCATCATTGCGAAAATCGCCCCGAATATGATGGAAGGGGATGCCTTGTGGATTATGAAACTGGATCCATTTGGTAAAGGAAGATAGAAGCAGAAAGGAGCCTTTGTGCTCCAAATGCAAATCATAAGAGATTTGGATCTCTTTTGGTTCTGTAACGAAATATAGCTACTACAATAACAATACTTGTTCCTGTACCAATAATGATTGTGATATTCTGAAAAGCAACATCTGGTTCTTGGGTTGATGTAGTTGTAGATGAAGTATACGGAGCTTCATCATTGAGTGTTACTAGTAAGATGTCATACTCACTGGATATCATGTTTTCGCGAGTGCTTGCAACAACTGCAAAATGTCCATCATCTCGTTTCGCCATTGAAGATGGAGAATCAGAATATTCTCTTACGAGGGTGTAGTTCCATGATGGAATGCCGTTCTCATCGGTTCTTACAAACCAGATATTATTGGGAAAATAGTTGGCATAACTATTTGTTGCGCCTAAAATTGCAAAACCGTTATTCTCACATTCTATTACATCCCTTCCCGCAGTAGATTCATCACTAAGATGGTCTTCTGGGTCTAGATAAACACCACTTCCATTGTATGTCATATTCCACATGAGATTTCCCGAAGAATCAGTTTTTAGGAGAAACATTGTGTATTGCCAGTTCTGTCCGTCATCCCAAGCCCCAGTTATCGCAAAACCACCGCTATGTGTTTCAATTGCAGAACCAAAATCTTCATTCCCTCTTTGATTGAAAGTTCTTTGCCATATTGGATCTCCAGAACTATTTGTTCTAATCATAAAGATATTCTGAAGATTATAGCCGTTGTTTGCAGTATCTCCTACCATCAATAAATCTCCATTCTGACAGAGAATGAGTGATTTACATAGTTGGTGTTGTGAAGTGTTTCCATATGTCATGCTCGATTTGAGTGTGCCATTTGCATCAATATTCACAAGCCATGAGGTAGTATAGTTGAGTAGTTCACTACGTATATAGCCAGCGGCAGATATATCACCGTTTGGCATTTCAATTACGTCTTGAAGGTATGCGGAGGAAGTATTTTCTTCTGTTATTGTCAAGTTCCACAATAATGCGCCATTTGAATCAGTGCGTACAATCCATCCTTTTCCATGTTGTATGTAACCTACTAGAACAAAACCCCCATCTTCGCATTCGGTAAGACCCAGAGCGAATTCGTTGTTCTCTGCACCGTATGTATGAATCCAATTCATCCTACCATATCGGTCTGTCTTGATTAGAAGGAAGTCATAGCCTCTGATGTTTGTATCTCCCGCGATTGCAAATCCACCATCACTGCATGTGATTATCTTGTTTGGCCATTCCAATCTTGATGTATCAAATGTATCAACTGAGTTGTATGCAGTGCTTGTTGAAATGGATAAAGAGCAAAGAAGAACCACGATTGCCAGAATGACTCCAATTCTACGTGAGTAGATATCTAACCCCTCCGCACGATTCATGATATGCTAAGCTGTGTAGCCAAATCAATCTTGTGAAAATCAGTTAGACAAGTGGTGAAAAAGAGTAGAAAGGAGCTCGTAGACTTTAATATAGTATTAGAACCTATTTCTTGGCAGCGCCCATGTTCTCATCTTTTTGCGATATGTTCCTACTGGGAGTGATGCGTTTGTAGTAACGGGGAGGTGCTGAAGACTTTGTTGCGCCAATACCGGGGTTTATGCCTACTCGACACTCTCCCAATCTTCTCTGGATAATTCATAAATAACATACATGAAATGAATTGGGTTGCCAGTGGAATCGTTCCTAAAATGAACTTGTTTCTGACTGACTTCTCTGAATCCCAACCGCTCTGTCAATTTTCTAGATTTAGTATTAACAACTGCAGTTCCAGCAATACATCGATCAATTAGCAATTCTTCAAACAAATATTCAAGTACAGTTTTAGCAGATTCGAAAGCATAACCTTTCCCTTGAAAATCCGAATTGAAAACGGCCCCAAATCCATGTACTACTTCATCAACATACTTCTTCTTTCTCTGAAATTGAATTAAACCAATAACCTTCGGTTGATTTCTTAAAACAACAGCAGCAAATTTATCACCACTGCCTAGTATTTCAACTACCTCTTTCATTCCTTCTGGTGTTTGTGGATATTCTTGGTCATATTGAGCCATATCTGTTTGTTCATATTGTTGGCTTATCTCTAACATATCTTCCCAATCTGTTGGTTCAAAATTTCTTAATGAGAGCCTTTCACTCTCTAATTTTATCATCAATTTTTCCCTCGTTCGGGCGAGAAGATTGGTATCATTTGAATTTTATGAGAGAACTTGACTCTTGCATACCCCTACTTGCTTTCTTCATGAATCATCTGCTGACCCATACTAGCTAACAACAATCCTAGAAAAACGAACAGACAGACAAATCTGAGCTTATTCTACTCTCACAAGTGAATCTTGTTTTTTCCTCCCTCTATTTGCTAGAATGAAAAATAAGAGAAAAGGAGTCCGCAATTTTTCAATTGAGCTAATGAATCATTTTTCTCTTCCTTAGTATATACCCGAACAGCAACGCGATTCCAAGGAATCCAAGAAAACCGACTATAAGAATTGAAAATACCAATACAGTTGCTTGTGGAAGACTTAGCTGCAATCCGAATTGTCTTCCGATTTCGACAGTCAATATCGCTACAATAACAAGAATGGTCCAGCCAGCGAATGATTTTATCATTTTTCTAGCAGAATCCTTCCTATCCACTTCATCCATAACTCGGTTTCATGCTATGTGAGTATTTAGAACTAGTGGAAACTTTAGATTGAAATGAAAAAGAGTAGAAAGGAGCCCGAAGGCTCCAAAATTGTTGGAAACTATTACTTGCTGCTGGCTTTTGGAGCACCCATTACTTTAGGTGTGACTTCGAGGACGACACCGACAGCCACGGTCATTCCCATATCTCGAACTGCAAAGCGGCCCAATTGGGGTAGTGCCTTGTAGGTCTCGATGACCATTGGTTTGAGTGGGACTAACTTGGCGACCATTGATTCACCCTTCTTAACGAAATCGGGATTAGCCTCTATCACCTGACCACTTCTCTGGTCGAGCTTCTTCTGCAGTTCATCGAATCTGCAAGCGACCTGAGCTGTGTGGGCGTGGATGACTGGAGTGTACCCAACAGTGATGGCTGTGGGATGCTGAATCACCATGATCTGTCCCGTGTAATCAGCAGCGACGGTTGGAGGTGCATCTACTGGACCTGCAACATCACCGCGGCCAAGATCCTTTCTCTCGACACCACGAACGTTGAATCCAATGTTATCACCGGGTCCTGCCTGAGGTAGGATTTCGTGATGCATCTCGATAGATTTGATTTCTCCTACCTTGTTTGGAGGCATGAAAGAAACTTTCATTCCGGCCTTCATGATACCAGTTTCAACACGGCCAACTGGAACGGTACCTACACCCTTGATGGAGTAGACGTCGTTAATTGGCACACGGAGTGGCTTTTCAGTCGGTTTTGGTGGGAGTGTAACTTCGTCAAGTGCCTCAAGCAAACATGGACCATCGTACCATGGGGTAAGGTCAGGGGTCCTCACCTTGAGGTTTGCAGCAGATAGTGCAGAGGTTGGAATGAATGGGACAGTGTCCTTCTTGTAGCCGATGCTGGCTAGGAAACTACCGACTTCTTCCTTGATCTCTTTGTATCTGTCTTCGCTGTAGTTAACGCTGTCATCATCGACCTTGTTAACTGCAACAATAATGCTTGGTACACCGAGAGTCATTGCAAGGTATGCATGCTCCTTGGTCTGGCCACCGGGGCCAATACCAGCCTCAAACTCACCTCTCTTTGCAGACACGACAAGTAATGCTACATCAGCCTGTGATGCTCCAGTAATCATGTTCTTGATAAAGTCCTTGTGACCTGGTGCATCAATGATCGTGTAATAGTATTTGTCAGTCAGAAATTTGAAGAAAGCAATATCAATAGTAAGACCACGTTCTCTTTCTTCCTTTAGACGGTCCAGCGCGAAAGCCCATGCCCAGCTGGGCCGCCCAAGTTTCTCTGCTTCGGCCTTATGCTGTTGGAAAGTACGCTCGTCAACAGCGCCTGTTTCGTAGAGCAGTCTGCCAGTCATTGTGGACTTGCCGTGGTCGACATGTCCGATAACGACGAGGTTAAGATGCTCTTTATCGGTTTTCTTGGACAAGGCATTAATTCTCCTTATACAGTAATAGCGAGTCACCTAGCTAGGGTACCCGCTCGCTCTCACTTTGGAGG
>CAYMLT010000258.1:0-5160 GCA_964391265.1 uncultured archaeon | reverse complement strand
TAGTTGGTCCGCAAAGGTTAGATCTTCAACTCCATCTCTTGCAGCGATGGCGACACCATTCCCGATTTCAATAGCAGTTTCGAGAGAACCGATCAATCGTTCCCTGTTCTTCTGCTCTAACTCAATTCTGTCAACGACTACATGAATATTGTGTTTCTTTCGCCCATCCAAGGCGAGACCTTCAATTTCGCAAACCGCTCCATCCACTCTCACTCGAGCGAAGCCACTACTCAAAAGATTCTGTAGTGCATCTTCATGTTTGCCAGCCTCGTCACGAATTACAGGAGCAAGGATGTGAACCCGTTGCCCTCCATTCTCTTGAAGAAGGAGGCGAGCTGCCGTTTCGGGGGTTAGCTGTTCCATAGGTCTCTTGCACTCAACACAATGAGGGGTTCCCACATTCGCGTAGAGAAGTCTCAAGTAATCATGAATTTCTGTACTGGTTCCGATAGTGCTCCTGGGATTCTTTGTTCGACCTTTCTGCTCAATAGAGATAGCTGGAGGCAGTCCTGTAATCTTGTCTACTTTTGGTTTATCGAGTCGGCCAAGAAATCTCCTTGCATAGGATGAGAGTGATTCGACATACCTTCTCTGTCCTTCAGCAAAGATTGTATCGAAGACCAAAGTACTCTTTCCGCTTCCTGAAGGTCCTGTCACCACAATTAACCGATCACGAGGGATATCCACATCAATCTGCTTCAGATTATTCTCTTCAGCTTTCCTGACAGAGATGTAACCGGTCATTTCTTCAACCCTCCTTTCGTTGACACGGCGCTCTTAGATTTTAGCAGTTCATTCAGATATTTACCAGTGAATGAAGCCTCGGTTTCTGCAATCGCTTCAGGCGTTCCTTCAGCTACCAAGTATCCACCTTCGTTGCCACCTTCTGGTCCAAGATCTATAACCCAATCTGCAGTCTTCACGACATCGAGTTGATGCTCTATGACCAGCACGGTATTGCCTAAATCCACAAGGCGATGAAGTACTTCAAGGAGCTTCTTGATGTCCGCGAAATGAAGGCCAGTGGTGGGTTCATCGAGCATGATTAGCGTCTGTCCAGTTACGGGACGAGAAAGGTACTTGCTGAGTTTGATACGCTGAGCTTCTCCGCCACTCAAGGTTGTCGCAGGTTGTCCTAATTGTACATACCCCATGCCTACATCACATAGTGTTTGGAGACGCCTGTGTATTGATGGAATACCTTCAAAGAAGACTACGGCTTCGTCAATTCTCATAGCTAAAATATCTGCGATGTTCTTACCCTTGAATCGGACCTGAAGGGTTTCTCGATTATACCTTCGTCCCTTGCACTCAGTACATGTTACCTGAACGGGAGGCAAGAACTGCATCTCAATGATTTCTACGCCAGCTCCATGGCACTTCTCACAGCGTCCACCCTTGACATTGAAACTGAATCTTCCTGGCTTATAGCCACGTATCTTTGATTCAGGGAGCGAAGCAAAGAGGTCTCTCAAAGGACTCCAAAGACCCACATAGGTAGCAGGATTAGAGCGAGGGGTTCTTCCAATGGGACTCTGGTCAATCACAATGACCTTGTCTAGTTGGTCTGCACCTTCAATAGAATCATGAACACCAGGAGTCGCTTCTGCCTTATGGAAACGTCGGGCCAGCTCCCTCTGCAGTGTTTCAACTATCAAGCTAGATTTGCCACTCCCAGAAACTCCAGTGACAGATACGAAGAGACCCAAAGGAATCTTAACATCAATATTCTTCAGATTGTGGAGTCGAGCGCCTTTGATTTCTATGAATCGTCCATTAGGCTCCCTACGTTCTGTAGGAATGGGAATCGTATCATCCCCGCGAAGGAATCGCCCGGTTATTGATTCCTTTGATTTCAGGATAGCCTGTAGGTCCCCTGCCGCTACTACTTCACCACCCTCAGCCCCTGCTCCAGGACCAAGGTCGATGATGTAATCAGCATGAAACATAGTTTCCTCATCGTGTTCTACAACAAGTACTGTATTCCCGAGGTCTCTCAACCGCATGAGGGAGTTGAGTAATCGCATGTTATCTCGAGCATGCAAACCGATGCTGGGCTCATCGCACACATATGTTACGCCAACGAGGTTGGACCCAATCTGGCTGGCTAACCGAATTCGTTGAGCTTCTCCTCCTGCCAAAGTCGGTGCGGTTCTGTTAAGAGTAAGATATTCAAGTCCGACCTCTTCAAGGAATCCAATACGCCCTTGAATCTCACGAAGGATAGGTGTTGCAACAGGTTCGAAGCGAGGGTCAATGTTCACTGAGTCAAAGAATTGACTGAGGTCCTTGATTGCCATCTCATCAAGTGCAGTTATTGACTTCCCACTCAATGTTACTGCACCCGATTCGGGTCGGAGCCTGCTTCCTTTACAGACTGTGCATGTCTGGGAAGACATAAACTGCTCCATTTCTTTCCTTCGCCAATCGGACTTGGTTTGGCGATACACTCGAATCAATCGTTCCATCCAGCCCTCGAATGGTTTGTTCCATGTGCCCTCCCATTTGACTTGAGCTTCTTCATTGTCACCTTCCCATTTGGATTCGAATTTTACATCGCCGGAACCCCAGAGAAGAATATGTTTGGCTTCATCAGACAAATCCTTGTAAGGAGTATCCAAACTGAATCCATAGTGCTGTGCCACTTTTCTGAGTTTTGACCTCTTGATCTTCCACTTATCGGTCTTGAAGCATCCTTCAAGAACACTCAGATTTTCGTCTTCAATTAGCAAGTCAATGTCAAACTCACGAACAACACCAATGCCAGTACAATGAGGACATGCACCTTGAGGTGTGTTCCAAGAGAAGATACGAGGTTCCATCTCAGGAAGGCTGATGCCACAGTCAACACAGGCGAACTGCTCGGATAGAGTGAGGTCTCCAGAGGCGTGAGATATCGTAACTACGCCTTCAGCCATATTCAGTGAAGCCTCTACAGCCTCGGAGATTCTTCCTCTTTCTTTTTCTTTTACAGCAAGCCTATCAACGACTACTTCGATAGTATGCTCAAAGTACCTGTCAAGGGATAGCCCATCCTCAATGTCAATGAGCTCACTATCTACACGCGCTCTGACAAATCCCTTTCGAAGAAGGTCTTTAAACTCCTTTCTGTACTCTCCTTTTCTACCCCTAACGATAGGGGCCATAATCATAATTTTCGAACCTTCTGGAAGCTGCAGTACCCTATCGACAATTTGCTGTGCAGTCTGAGGCTCTATCTTCTTTCCACACTCAGGACAGTGAGGTTCGCCAACCCGTGCATAGAGTAATCGGAGAAAATCATAGATTTCTGTAATGGTACCGACTGTACTACGCGGATTCCTGCCAACACTCTTCTGGTCAATGGAAATTGAAGGGGAGAGACCTGACATGAAGTCAACCTTAGGTTTCTCGAGCATGCCTAGGAATTGACGAGCATATGGAGAGAGAGACTCCACAAATCGTCGCTGACCCTCCGCGAATACAGTATCGAATACAAGACTCGACTTTCCACTTCCGGAAACTCCAGTTACAACTGTCAGGGTGTTCTTCGGTATCTCGACGTCTATGTGGCGCAGGTTATGTTCAGAGGCACCAATAACTATAATGGACTTTGGCCCTTCCATCTCCGGATCAGATGCTTTCGTAGATGAAGCTGCCTTCATTCGTTGCTTACCTCTATCTGCTTCCTCAATTCTGCAACCTGATCCCTCAATTTTGCAGCACGCTCGAATTCAAGATTACTTGCAGCCTCTTTCATCTGCTCTTCTAGGTCGATGATATAATCCATTATGTCTGCTACTTCGAGTGGATCATAATCCGCGATCTTTGACTGTTTTGATTCAATCCTTGGCTTAATTCCTTGTGCAATATCATGGATGTGTTTGATAATGGATGAAGGTATAACATTATGTTCCTTGTTGTACTTCTCCTGATATGCACGTCTACGATTTGTTTCGTCTATAGCGGACTGCATTGCATTAGAAATATGATCAGCGTAAAGGATTACACGACCATTCTCATTCCTTGAAGCACGACCCATGGTTTGAATCAGTGCCCAGTCAGTTCGAAGGAATCCTTCCTTATCAGCATCCATAATTGCAACCAATGCGACTTCCGGTAAATCGAGTCCTTCCCTAAGCAAGTTGATTCCTACAAGCACATCGAACTTTCCCAATCGCAGCTGGCGAATAATCTCAATACGTTCGACGGTCCCAATATCGGAGTGGAGATATCTTGCACGAACTCCGTTCTCAACAAGATACTCAGTAAGCATCTCAGCAGTCTTCTTTGTGAGGGTTGTCACAAGTACTCTATTCTTTTGACTTACTGTTGTTCGAATCTCACCGATAAGATTGTCAACTTGGTTGATCACAGGACGTATAGTAATCTCAGGGTCCAGTAGTCCAGTAGGTCGAAGGAGTTGCTCGACTATCTGTGAGCTATTCTTTCTTTCATACATTCCGGGCGTCGCACTCGTGAAAATGACATGTTTCATGTACTTCTCGAATTCTTCCATCGTCATAGGACGATTGTCAAACGCAGAAGGCATCCGGAAACCATAATCAACCAGGTTTCGTTTTCTGGCGAGGTCACCATGATACATTCCTCGAATCTGAGGCAAGGTCATGTGACTTTCATCAATTATCATGAGGAAATCATCGGGAAAGTAATCCAGTAGCGCGTATGGCTTTTGTCCCTCCTGTCGTTTCTCAATGTACCGAGAATAATTCTCTATTCCACTGCAGTGACCTATTTCTCTCAGCATCTCTAGATCAAACATTGTCCGTCTTCGTAATCTGTCAGCCTCGACCAGTTTGCCCTCCTTCTTGAACTGCTCCACGCGCTCTTCCATCTCTTGCTTGATTGGGTCAAGAGCCTCCAAGACATGTTCATATTGTGCAACATGATGTCTTGCTGGATAGAGCTCGGTCCAATCTGAATACCAGAGCCGCTTCGCCGTCACAGCTTCTAGTGCAGATATCTTGTCAATCTTGGAACCATCCATCTCAATCCTGATGCTGTTTCTCGATGCTGCGGGATAGACATCAATTACATCGCCACGCACTCTGAATACTCCAGGCTTAACTTCTAAGTCATTCCTTTCGTACTGCATAGAAACGAGCCGTTCAAGAATTTCTCTACGATCTACTTCATCACCGACTTGCAGGAACATCTTGA
>CAYMLT010000257.1:0-5163 GCA_964391265.1 uncultured archaeon | reverse complement strand
TTGTTCAATTTCTTTTATATTGCTTGCTTTTACTAGTTTACCATTATCTAGTTGAGAGAGAACATAAGTTGAAGCATCTTCTACAACTGGATCCTCTGACATCTGAATTACTAATGGTTGCATAATCCATCCTAAACAGCGAAAAGCAGGTAATGTCCCAGAAAGTACTACAAGTAAAACTAAGATAGTAGCTGAACTACCACGATTCATACTTATTGCCCCACATTAATTGTATCGCAGTTAGATATGAAGTTATTCGTTGTTTTACTTTTCAGAATAATCAGGCTTTGATAGAATAACTACTCTATGGCTTCATCTTCGTTTGGCGCCAGTTTCGCTGGTTAGACATTTCCAGAAAAATTCATAGCTGCGCGTGTGTTGGGCTATGAGTCATTCGCTGGAAACGAACTACTTACTCAAAAGAGTAAACACCAACAACGCGCGTTGCCAGTGGAACTGATAAAAAGATACCGATGTATCCGCTGTTGACCGGAAGCATTTCCAATATCTGCTAAATCCCTATATTTATCCAATTTACATAATGATGATGCGGCAAGCATATCCCATTCCGATGCGGGATTACTTGCAAAAAAGATAATGACGCTTGCCGACAACAAGAAACAATGGGAGAAATTTGAATCTGTAATGAAGATACTTCGACAATAATAGAAAGTGGACTATGGCTTCATCTTCGATTGTCTCCAATTACGTTGTGCCGGCGTGCGCCTGACCTTTCCAGAAGTACGCATCACAGCCCAAGTTGGAACTGAGTTATTACTCTTCATTTTAGAAGCCATCCTGAGCTTTTTACCGAGGGGCTTGTTTCTTGCCATTTTTCTTCACCTTTCGCAGCTAATTATCTGAACGATATTTTCCGTTCTCGCTCTCTCCCTTGGAGTTGTAGGAGGAGCCCTTTGAGTTGTTCATCTGACACTCGCGATTTCAGTCTACCAGAGCCTGCAAGTTGAATGAGTTGCATCTCAATCTGTTCTGCCAGCTGTGGTTTGACCAGCCTAATGTTTTGGAGGCGGGAACGCGCCTCAGGAGTGAGAATCTGTCGAAGTACTTGCTCTTTCTGGGCCTGTACCTCAGCAGCCTGTTGTTCTGCCATCTGTTCTTGGGCCGCTTGCTGTTGTAATTCAGCAAGTTTCCGCTGACGGATAGCATCAAGCTCATCTTCACCCACAATGATCACCTGTTGTGATTGATTAGGAATATCTCTCGAGTTCCGGTATTGCCTTCGTTAGTTCTTGTTTCAGGTTTGCTGAAACCTTGTCCATATAGGACGTGCCTACAGCAGTCATTTCCCTTCCCTTACTACCTCGCTTAGTGATGAATCCAGCCCTTTCCAACTGCTGTACAGCAGTCCGTACTACCGCACCGCTTCCTCTGTGGAATCGGTTTGGCTTTGTACCACGCCTCTTTCGACCACCGTATGCAATTCTCAGCTTCTCAGTCCCGATAGGGCCTCTGAGATAGATCTTTCTGAGAATACTTGCACAGCGGGTGTACCACCACTCCGGGTCGTCTGGAGCTCTTTCCTTATGTGCGCCCGTCTTTACGTATAGGGCCCACTCTGGAGCTTGAACCTCATCTCGTCCCTTCAGGTCGGTCGCGAGGCGCCGTATCAATACATTGGCTGGGATATCATAAACTGTGGGCATATGTTGTTCACCCTACCTATCAAAGGAAAGGAATCAAACCGCGATTCGGCCGATTGCCTACCTCGAAGGCTGGCACCACCGACAAGAGTGTCCATAAAAGATTATCGTTAGAACCTGATTAGAAAAGTGGGTCACGCCATATCGGTTAGGCGCAGTATCCTCTCAACTATCTATTCTTGAAGATAATCGCTGTGTTTCCCCGGACTCCTGCGAGACCAGCTCCACACTGACTACAGAGATCTTCAAAGATACTCTGTTTGGTATGCTTATCGGCACCAGTGCTTCTGAGGAGTTTGACCTTCAGATATTTGTGTTTCTTCACAAGACGTTTTGCCTCAGTTATAGTCCCCTCTGAGATGCCTCCCTTGCCAATTTGTAACATGACTGGTTCATTCCATGCAATAGATACTCTCTCTTGGTTTGGCTGAGTCTTAGTCATTGTGAATCAACAAATCGCCGGAATCTGTGTTAATCAAGATTGCCTTATGACCGGAAACCTTCTGATGGCACCACACTTGAAACAGGTCACTGAAACGTGCCTTGACCTGTTATTTCGTACTCTCATCCTGCAGTTTCTTCCCGGCACAAGCACAGAACCACAACTCTTGCACAGCTGTCTGGATATCTGTCTTGGGAGTTTCATTCTTGCCTTTTTGGCGATCTCTTCCGCACTGCTCATCCAAGCTCGCGCTCTCTCAGGTTCCGTTGCAGCTCCCTCTCTAGATAGAGTCCATAGTCTATTAATTCGACCTTCTGCAAGTCTTCTGACTTGCTTCTTGGGAGCACTTCTTCGTACCAACGGCTTCTACCTGCATCTTTGGGTCCAGTCACATGGCTTAAATTGTTCGTCATGACACATGACTTAGGTCTGACCCATGTTACACATTATTCTCCTTGAAGCTGCCATAGAATTAGTTCCTTCAGAACTGACTTCGCTGAAAGAAATTCAGAAGCATGCCTACAAGCGAAATAAGCGGCCAAATGAGATTCTTCTTGACCAATCAAATCATGGTCGGTCTATGACTCGACTTGAAGATGGTGATCGTAGGGGACGACCTGATATTGTTCTATTCAGCCTCCAATCCCTTCTTGAAACCCCCCTCTGCAAGGCTGGTCTATTATCCATGCATATCCAACTTCAGGATGGTCGGATTGTAGAAGTAAACCCCGCAGTGCGACTCCCACGCAATCATGATCGATTTGTTGGGTTAATGGAACAACTCCTGTTGAGAGGGCAAGTTCCCCCTACTGGAGATCCCCTTTTGCGAATGATCAATGGTTCATTGAGTGAACTTGTTTCAAGTCTGAGGGGAAACTCGTTAGATGCAATGACTTTGCTGGCTGTAGAGGGTGGTCAGAAAATTGACATGCACACTCTTGTTGAGATGTATCCTTCTAAGAGCGATGTTCCTGTGATTCTAGGTGTCGGAGCATTCCCACATGGTGATTTTCTAGGAAATGCGAGAGATGTATTTGAAACGCATATCGAACTAGACCACGATGTCATGATGGCTTGGCATGTATGCTCAGAAGTTCTTTGGACGTATTCTCTCAAACATGAAATTATTGCAAATCGATACTCAGAAGCGTAGTCCTCTTGAATATCCTTAAACCAACTCTACTAGAGGCCGAAAAACTTGAAGCGGCCATAGTCTAGCATCCCACACTCCTATTAATCCTGTAGAGCATACAACATATCATCGAGGACAATCAATTTTATTACTTCGATGTCATGGCATAGAAAGTGCTGAATAGCCTAACTTCAGTGCCTATATCTGGAAGCATAAGCAATAAGAAAACCAATAGGTGTGAATTTCATGACAGCAGACTGGGTAGAGTGGATAAATCTAGAACTTGGTGCCGCGTTTGAGATGCTTTCCAATGCAATAAAGAATGCTGATGATGGCGTCTGGGACAATCAACTTGACGAACGACGTTTCTGGAATATAGCATATCACACAATCTACTTTTGTGATATCTATCTATCCGATTTTGACCCTGATATAGAAAATGTAGAAGAACAATACAGAGTACCTGCATATTTGAAAAACTGGGAGAAAGCATATGATTTTGATGAAATCCATGAACCTGCTATACCGAAGGAAGTCCTGCAGAAATTCTTGGAAGAAACACGCAGTAAACTAAGATCTCGATTTGCAAACGGTATTGTTGAGAATCAAATAGGAGAGAGAGCAACCTCGTGGTTAAAGATGTCAAAAGGGACTGTCCTACTATACAATATGAGACATATAATGCAACATATTGGTCATCTTAATGATATTCTGAGAAAACATGGTGTGGCAACAAGTAGGTGGCTAGCGTTGGTTCCAATCTAGATACTCTTACATATTATGTCTATTGACAAAACATGAAAATCAATGGGTGTTAGCAAGTTGGTAGAGTTCTGTTCTGAAAAGTTGTCCATACTGCTAGAATGGATGGAGTGTTTTAGCGGTCATAATCAAGCTTCTGACTGTCTTCCTTGTCCACTATAGCAATACGCTTAAATTTCAACCGACGGCACTCGTGTTCCAGCACCTGCGGCCATAGTCTAGCCTGGTTAGGATAGAAGCCTTCCAAGCTTCCGAGGCGGGTTCAAATCCCGCTGGCCGCACCAACTCTACTATTTTCTCACGTATATAACAGGTTAATTTTTCTTGAAACTCTCTTTGTGTTGAAAGTTGATTCTCCACTTGATGTTTTTTAGAATTAGATTACCTTATATCATTCTGTCTGCAACATAATAACGCAAATCGTGTTGGAGGGATATGAAATCGTATCATATTCCACATAAGAAGACAGGAGGGTCTTTGATTTGGTTAACGGAAAACGCTCAAGAAATGTAATTATAATCATCCTATTAGTAATACCACTACTAGGCATTGGTCTTAGTAACCCTACGACCGAATTCTCGGTATGGATTGTTAATTCCGACAGTCATGATGTGAGTACGGATATAGCTGTTAGAACACTCTTAGATGAAGTTGCTTCAACTAAGCTAAGCATTAGGGAAACAACACTGACTAGACTTGCATCAATTCCCCTTCATGTTGATATCTTAGTACTGGTTGGTCACGGTCAAACAGAAGGCCTTGAAACTCCGACGGCGCTCATACCATGATCTGAGTTGTACAATGATATCTCTGAACGTCAACCGCAGAAAACAATTGTATTGGCATGCAATTCACCATCAGATCAAACCTCAAATATAATCGGTTTTGATAGTAGAGTTGATGCTGAGGCGGGAGCAATCATAGTAGGCTGGTACTTGCAACAAACAGTCACTAAACAAAGCGAGCCTGAATTTCCCTTTGATCGTGTAGCACGAGCTCAGAATACCATGCAGCATCCTTTAGGTCGATATTTGTATTTTGTACATGGATATTGGGGTGAAGATTCTCAGTTTGAGTCAATGGCTACTTACTTGGAAGAATATACTGATACATTCAGCCTTGAATATGATATTAATGACGTCAGTTACTTTAGTTATTTTGATTGC
>CAYMLT010000256.1:0-5184 GCA_964391265.1 uncultured archaeon | reverse complement strand
CTACATATTTGGCATAATCTTATTCATCCTTGGATGGTTATTCATGATCCTGAGTTCTATTGGCTATGTCACTACTACATTTGAGGCATGGTACGTGGGTCTTTGGTCGATGACTTTGGGGTCCCTTGCCATCCTTTGGGCTGAGATTCGCAGAAGATATACACTCTATGCAATCACCTCTTGGACCGTACGAGTTAGAAAGGGATATCTAACACATATCACCACTCGGATCTTTCTTGATGAAATAGCGAAAGTCAACGTTCTAGTAGATGCTGATGAGCGTATTGTAGACCAAGGTGATGTGGAGATTATCGCTATTGGAGAAACTGATCCAGCAGTTGTCTTGAAATCCGTAGACAATCCTCGCGGGATTCGCGAAATAATACTGAGTTTGATGAAAACAATTCCTGAACCTCTTCCATGGGCTCATATAGAGCGAAGCCGCATTGTAATCTATTAGAAATCAATAATTGGGTTAGACATGTTGTACATAGGTATAATATGTATACAGGATGACATTATTTACCAAAGCTATGTTTGACAATGCGATGAGCGGCATACAAATCCCGTACGTGGATAAGATTGGAGATACGAAATCTCTAGAGATATCAAGTGATACAAAGGTAATTGATTTATCTGCAAGATTGCTGGAAACTGTGGATTTGGAAAATGCTTCTGAATGTTCTAATCTTGAAATCCTTGATATTTCCGAGAATATGGTGCGTTCAATCAATATTGAAGCTCTTTCTCATTGTAACGCTTTGAAGGAGATTAATCTGGGGTTCAATCTTCTTTCCCAGATAGACCTCGGGCCATTAAGTGAGCTGGAATCATTACATACCATTCGACTGAATAACAACGCACTGGCAAATTTAGATTTGACACCACTGAAGTCCGTGAAGAATCTTGCTTATCTGAAACTAAACGAGAACAGATTAAGCTTGATTGATCTAAGCCCTTTGTCGGAATGTTTCCATCTGAAATGCCTTCGATTGGATAGCAATAGTCTTGGTTCTATAGATTTTGAGCCACTTGAAAAATGCATTGAGATGGAAGAAATATATCTGGAGCAGAATCCCCTCACAAGAGCCAACTTAGAATTCTTTTCCAAGTTTTCAAAGCTCAAGGGAATATGGCTTCGCTCAACAGAACTCATGGAGATTGACATTACACCTCTCTCAAACTGCAATGAATTGAAGTGGATTGACCTCACAGGGAATCCGATTGACAAACTAGATGTCTCTCCCCTATTTGATATTCATGATTTTCAATTAATGTTACTGGATGACTCAGTAGTAGTTATCGCCGAATCCAGTTTTGAAGATGCTTCAATACCTACTGGTTTGCAAAAGGTGCATAGCCGCATTGTGTGGAAGTGATTTGATTACCAAGCTTGTCTTACACCGGCAATACTAGCCCTAATCTGATAGGCTGAAAGAGATATCTTGGTGACCTATATGAATAGTCCCGAGGATAATGCGGCTCGATTGACTCTGAAAATTGCAGGTGTATTTCAGGAAGTTAGGGATGTCTGGGTAAAACGGTTATTGGAGTACTATAATCAGATTGAATCACTTATTGATGGCCAATGGCTCGGAGCAGACGACATGGCCAAAATAATCGGTGACGCAAAAAATGCATCAAAAGAAGCGCTCGATGGACTTGGAAATGACCTCAGCTCAGAACTTGTACACGAATCACGGGGAGTGTTTGGACGATTTGAATCCGAAAGACAATCGTTAATTGAAGAGATTAACGACTTGAGAAGTTCACTTTCTCTCGCCATTTCTGGTGATGAAGGCTTCATACGAAATGAGAATGAAAACCTTAGACATGCATTGTTACAGGTGCCCGAATTTCAATTGCTTGAAGTAATTAGAAGTCTTGGTCAAAGCTCGTATGACAATCTCGCAACGGTTTCCGGCTCTAAGAAATCCATGGTACGAAAGCTCTCCAAACACCTATTGGAATTGGGATATATCGCGATAGATAAGAAATCGAAACCTCACAGCGTCATGTTTCTTAGTGCACCTTGGAGGGGAAATGGTGATATGAGTTCAATAGCTCCTGTAGAAAAATCTCCCAGTTATTTTAACGAAGCCTCTCACTGATAATTCGCAGATTTTTATTGATTCATCCCAAATGCTTAGATTGGATGTGCAACCATCATGCACAACCGCCATTATTATGGTGTTTGTTATGGAAGCTGAAAAGATGATGATTGGTGGCGTGTTGGTTGCTATCATTGCAGTTGGACTTCTAATCGGTGTATCTTTTCCAATGACACCAAGCAGCACAAATAACACAAATTCAGGAGGATCTTCGTCCACACCAGCTTTGACTTCTGATTCTGACTTTGGCCAAACACGTAAGGCTCCAGATTGGGGTTTGCTGATGTCGAATGGGGAAGTAATACAGCTAAGTAGCTTGGAGTGCAAATTCATTGTGGTTGATCTGATGTCCTTGACATGTCCTTCATGTGAAACACAAAATGATGAATTAGAAGGCTTGGTCAATGCCATGAGTGATTCTATTGAAGTAATATCGCTGAGTGTTGATGTCAGTACTTCGGTTTCTCAAATGGAACAATTCAAGACAAACAATGGACTAAGTTGGCAGCATGGATTAGATACCAGTAGTGTCTTCACATACTACTTCAACATCCGATACACTCCAACGATAGTGACTATTGATGCAGATGGATATTTCAGAATGTATCATGAATGAGTCTGGAGAAGCGCTGACATTCAATCCACAATTTCACTAATGGACCGTACATAATCTTCGAAAATCTAATGAAATACCTGCTTTGGGAAAAGGACTTCCTCTTTCGACATGCTCATAACAATAAATGCGAAACTCACTGAATAATGAAATCGAAAATCATCGTTAAAGCTGCAGCAGTAACGACGGTTGTTGTTTTTGCGTTTCTATTTGGAATTATGTATATGCAGTATTCAGGAAGTTGGCCTACTGCTACGAGCGCCCTTCCTCGTGATGCAGATCTAGGTTCACGCGCAATTGAATTTCAGAATTGGGACTTCACCCTTTCAAATGAGAGCGTAGTGAGTCTCCATGATTTTCGTGGAACGACTTTGGTTTTGGAGCTAATGGCAACATGGTGTTCTGCATGCAAATCTCAAATTCCTCTATTTCAAAATCTAGAATCTATTCGTGGCAATGAAATTGTACTATTAGCGTTGAGTGTTGATATTAGTGAAACGCCAGCTATGATGGCAGATTACAAAATAAATGAAGGATTCGATTGGGATTGTGGGGTTGAGGATGCAGGAACATTTTCGGAATACCTGGACGTCAGTTTAATTCCGACAATATTGATTATTGATTCTAGTGGTCTTCTCAGATGGATACATGAAGGCACATGGGATTCGTTATCGATGAATGACACCCTTACGACAATGGGCATCTAATCTGTCCAATCAAGTCGCCTCGCGATAGCTCTAAACAAATCTTGTGCAGCTCGAGTGGTTTTTGCATTGCTTGAAATTGGAATCTTCCACTCCTCAGATATTGCAGAAAGAAATCTTGTACATTCTTTGAGATCTGCACAGCTGTCACAATCCCCTTGGTGTTCAAACCACACTTGAATCCCCATTTTTGGAGAATACGCAATTATTGTTTCAGACTTGTAGGCTGCACAGTATCCTATTCCCATGCCATAACGGGAACTCATATGATGAAGTTGAATTCGATTAATTTGAGCAGCATGAATGATTAAATCCTCAATCCGCTCCTCTGCTTTTCTTAGTGACTTGCTAACAAATGCCCGAGTGACTTCCATCTTGTCTGCAATATTTGATGGAGCAATTCCTTGGCGGCGAGCTAACCATATCTGCGATTGTTGTTCAGTAGGATATCGAAGAACGGATGGTCCACTAGAACGTGACCTTTGTGTTATATTAGGCATGTATTGTGCGGCTCCATTCAGGTAGAGTGTATATAGTATTTCGATTACGATAATATAAGTTAACCCCATATTGGCAACAACAACGTTTGTGTCGAAATTAGGGCAAATATTGCCATTTAGTCAGAAAACTGGGTTGTTCAGTTAACCTGATGGCGGCAATAGTTTATATGTTTTCCAATCAACATTGTTGCATAGGGTGGTATATTGGGAATCGTGGTTGGAGGAGAGAGCAGGTAATGGGGGGGTTGAGGAGATTCATAGCTTCTTTTCTGATTCTATGCTTCTGTGTTACTTCATGTGGCTCTCCCTCCGGATTTGCTAGCCAACCTATAAACGGGGAGACTGGAGGTAAGTGGGTCCAACAGGACCCTTTTGCCTCCTACGCTTTACATTAGGATAGGTATCCGCAGATTCTGGATACATTGTTCCCTTTTGATAGTCTATTCATACCTAGCGAGAAATTGATTATTCTGATGGCAACGCTAGGTGGTTTGAGCGCTTTCATTATTGGGACAATACTGCTTTCTCATAGGTTTCTGACTGAATAGTAAATGGTTCGAAATTTCAATTCGAGTCGCTATTGGTTGATAATGCATCAGTGTCATCTTCCACATTTTCTAGGATTTCTAAAGAACCGTATTCAGGTAGGAAGGGTCTTTTTAGATCCACAGGTATAATTCCGAAGATGAATCCTCCTCCAACAACATTGATTAGTGATTGAATAACATTGAGAGGAACAAATGTAAGTGACAATGACCATGCTGCACCACTCTCCATTCCATAAAGCAGAGGCAATAGAATGGCACCGTTGGTGATATACATCCCTAGAGCACAGGTTATGGTTGCAAAAAGCGCATACAGAGTAATTCTAATTGTTAAGGATACATCCCTTTCTCGAAGTAACCACCAAGCGATTGCAAGACCAATGACTTTGTAAAGCTCAGCAAAGAATTTGAATACTGCACCAATTGGATTTCCTCTCATTGCAATGATAACTCCTGCCATACCCGTTCCAACAACCGCGAATCCACTACCAAAGAATAGAAACATTAGAACAATTGGGATTCCCGTTGGATCAAGCGTGAAGTTGGTTCCTGGGATCTTCAGGTCAGTAACACCGATTATGGGCAGGATCTCTAAAGCAATTATCATTGCAAGGAAAATCGCAAACAAAGCGATATTCTTGGAATTATATCTATCATATGGTTCATTCATCGAATCCAAAAACGCACCTTCTTTTCTCTGCAGATATCAAA
>CAYMLT010000255.1:4159-5213 GCA_964391265.1 uncultured archaeon | reverse complement strand
CTTTGTCAGTAGAAATGCGTAGACTTTCATGGTCTTGCCTTTCAAAAGCTCCCTCATTTGCTCCTCATTGTGCTCACTGCCCATTAGAACCAACCTGTCCTTTTAGCATTCATTTCTACTGACCGCTATCTCCGCTTTATCACGAACAGGATACATCCCACAAGTATTATCCCAATGGCCGACGGTATTGCTATAAAAATAACCACTAACTCACTTGTATCAGCTACCAATGCATTGCCATAACCAGTATATTCTATGTTATCGTCATCACTATATGGAATCTCATAATCAAGAGAGATTGTCACAGAGTCTGAACCGAAAACAATATTCTCAGTACTACTTGTTTCTAGTATGTAGTTAATTTGCCACCCTTCCTCGATTAAGGTAAAATTGACCCCAAGGGAAAGGTTCGCTGGTCCGCATACAATGTTTGAACCGTCTTTGAAGATTACACTTAGATATCCAAATTCTATTATATAGCCCGCCATGGTAAGCCTTGAAAGATTTTCGCGCTCGGTAAGATCAATGAACGTGCTGCTTTTGCTATTCGGTCCCCAAGCCACATCATCTGTACCTGACCAAGAAGAAGGAGTTCTGTTGCTCCAATCATCGAAGATTTTCTCGCCACTCAAGTGCATAAAAGCGTAAGTTCTCTGTTCTTGAACTCCAAAACCAACTGCATCTGTCTTGTTATACCCATTATGAATTTGTAGCCAGTTTTCGATCACTCCCACCGCAATTCCCAATGATGTATTAATAAAACCAAACTCGAGATTTCCTACAATCTGTGTTCCTTGAGATCCACTTTCAACAATGAGTGTAAGTGGGGCTGTAGGAAGAGAGGTAATGAATGCAGGGGTTTCATCCTCCTGTAAGTTTCCTGGTTGTTCAGAAAAGTATGCTGCGACCAAAATACTTGATGCTATGATAACAGCTAGCAGGATTGCAGCAATTATTATTCGTTGCATATCCTTTCTGTATGATTCCATTGCAAAACCTCATGAAAATAGGATGAGAATTTAGTATTTCCTTCATGTTTCTATATTGCTCGGTA
>CAYMLT010000255.1:0-4149 GCA_964391265.1 uncultured archaeon | reverse complement strand
TGTAGTATGTATTCTACTCAGTGAATAACTCAAGTTAGGCATTGAACTACATATTAAATTCGTTGAAATCACTGTTATAATTGCAATTCCTTAACCAGTTCCTTCTTTGTTGCATAGTAGTAACGATATAACTCACCATTGTGTATTATGCTAAAAACTCCAAAAACCGAAGGCGCTTTTTTCTGAACATCCCTTGCACTCTTTAGATGAATTGCATTTGCAGGCACTCCGAGTTCTTCAGCAGTATCAAGAACAATTTTCACCGCATCTGGCATGTATGGGCACTGATCAGCGTAGAAGACAGTCAGTCCTTCACTGTACTTCTTCTGCCTTTTTTCCCAATTTGTTGGAAAACTCGGGTTTGGAACATCTTTGAATTTCATGACCGCTAACTCGAAATCCTGTGGTGCAGTATCTACTATCTCGAAACCGTTCTTGACAAGAAATCCTTTTCCTGTTAGCCATGGTCTCTCATTTGTTGCCATTGCAACACCAGACATGTTTTGTTCTCGAGCATCCTTGATACATAGATCAAGAAGCATTTTTTCATAGCCTTTATTCTTGTTTTGACCAACAACCCACAAACAATGGATGAACATGTAGTCTGTAGCGTTTACTGCTCTCCATGCATATTCGCCAGGTATGTATTCGATGAAACCTCTGGTGGTCATTTTTCCTCGTTCGTTTACGCGTAGGATCTTGATTCGGAGACCTTCTTCATACCGTTGCTTAAACCATGAGAGCTTATTCTGGTAGCCTTCTTCCTTCTTTTTTGATTTCTTGCAAAAGAGGTCATACTCTTCCTCGTTTTCGGGAGTGACATTGACAATCTCGAATTCCGGATTCATAACGACACCTGAGATATCACCGCATTAGAATTCGTTTCTCACAAAAGACGAGTGTTATTTGAAACGATGTCAAGAAACGGATTCCCGTGCGTTCATTCTTTTCTTCCATATCCTCTCAATCTTCTTCTCGCGGTTGAAGTGACCCATTTCTCCAGAGCTTTGTGTCGGATTTCCTGTAGCGATGACTCTTCCTTCAAAGAGAAGAATAAGAATCGCAGGAATGAAGCCACTCAAATCCCCAGCAAAGAAGAGCCCAACAATCCCTACTAGTATTGAAGTGATGGCTGTCCAGAAACCTGCAAAGAAGAAGAACCACTTTCTATTGGAAGGCTTTGCTTTGAGAAAAGTCACATAGTCTATCCTTAGCGTGGGCTCGTGTAGATGATCTTGACACATTCCCATGATACGGATTCCTAGTGCCTTTCCAGCAATCATCCTACCCCAGGGATAAAAGAAAGCAACAACTCCCATGACGGCGACGAATCGAAGAACTAGGTTCCATATATCAGGAAGGCCCCAGCCTAGAATATTGTTCCAATCAAGAGGAGTTACTAACAGCCAGAAGTATGCCCAGAACGGTGCAATTCCGATAAGTGACATAAGCAACATAGACGGACCAGTTCTGTAGGTCTTGCCTCTATCCTGCACAAAGAGAATATCTCTAATCTCTGATGCAACCTCTATCTCATCATCATTTGGACTAGGTTCTCTCTTTATCTGGCGAACAAGTTTCCAGAAGTACTTTCGCCTGTCCAGAGGTATATTGGACGGATGTTCCTTCACTTCATCCCGAATTCTCTCTAGTTCTTGTAGTCTCTCACTCACTATCCAACACCGAGCTTGCAATAGGGCATTCTTTCAGATGAATTTTCTGGCCTCAAGGTTCTAATAGCTGACTTGACAACACCTGAAAGTCGTTTAAGATGAAACAGCCACTTTGGAAACCATCTTCGCAAAGAATAGATGATGCAAACATCACTCAGTTCATCAACACCGTCAATGCGCAAAATCACTTGAGGATCAGTACCTATGCTGAACTACACAAGTGGTCCGTAGACAATATCGAAGATTTCTGGGCCGCGATATGGGAGTTCGGTGACATTCAGGCATCTCAAGAATACTCAAAAGTCGTTGACGATACAACCAAGATGCTTGGTGCAAAATGGTTTCCAGATGCAAGACTGAATTTTGCTGAAAACCTGCTAAAGCATAGAGATGCTTCCGAAGCGTTTGTTTTCAAAAGAGAAGCCGAACCTGCAGGCCGAATGACCTATTCAGAACTCTATAATTCGGTAAATGCCCTTTCAAAATCGTTACGCGACTTCGGTATTCGTCCAGGTGACCGAATTGTTGCATACATGCCCAATATTCCTAACACGACTGTAGCCATGTTGGCAACAACTGCTGTAGGAGGGGTATGGTCCTCATGTGGTACCGGACTAGGACCCAAAGCAGTACGAGACCGCTTCGAACAGATAGAGCCCAAGATTCTCTTCACCGTGGATAGTTACTCATACAAAGGAAGAGAATTCGATGTTCTATCAAAGGCGGAAGAAGTTGCAAGTGGTATTCCATCTTTAGAAAAGGCAGTTGTAATTCCTTACATCCGTGAGGAATTTGATATCAGCTCGCTTCCAAAATCGACACTTTACAACAAGTTTGTAACTCTGCCCCAATCTCCTGAAATTCATTTTGAACAATTACCATTCGAACATCCATTATACATCATGTTCTCTTCAGGTACTACTGGAAAACCAAAATGCATGGTTCAGAGCGCAGGTGGTGTGCTACTCCAACACCTCAAAGAGCTTTTACTCCATACTGACCTGAAACGAGAAGACCGTATGTTCTATCAGACTGAGCCTTCGTGGATGATGTGGAACTGGATGCTGAGTTCTTTGGCCGTCGGGTCAACAATCATTCTTTATGATGGCAATCCAACCTATCCTGATTGGAAAGCATTATGGAAGTTCATTCAGGATGAACAAGTCACAATTCTTGGCTGTAGTGCAACATACATTAATTTTCTAAAGAGTGTGGATGCCAAACCGAGAGAGGAATTCGATCTCTCTTCACTAAAGGAAATATCTCAGACTGGATCTGCTCTTTCCAATGAGGGATTTCAATACGTATACGCGAACATCAAAGACGATTTACACTTCAACTCGATTAGCGGTGGAACTGATATCAATGGCTGTTTTGCTGCCGGAACACCTATCCAACCTGTCTTTGCAGGTGAGCTCCAAGGTCCTGCCTTGGGGATGAAAATCAAAGCGTACGATGAAGACAGGAATAGCGTATTTGATCGAGAAGGAGAGCTTGTCTGTGAAGCCCCGTCCCCCTCGATGCCGCTGTATTTTTGGAATGATCCTGGCGGCGAAAGATACAAGAACGCCTACTTCAATGTCTATCCAAATGTCTGGCATCATGGAGACTATGTTATTTTCCATAGTGACACTGGAGGAGTGACTTTCCTTGGTCGATCTGACTTTACCCTGAAACCATCCGGTGTGAGAATAGGCCCTTCAGAGATTTACAATGTTGTCGAAGAATTCTCAGAAGTTGCAGACAGCATAGTTGTTGGACAAAAATGGGAGGGTGACCAACGAATTCTCTTATTCGTAAAATTGGCCGATGGGATAGAATTCACTGACTCATTGGTGCAAAAAATCAAAAGAGAACTACGAGTAAAAGCAGGCCCTAGACATGTCCCAGCTCACATTCTACAAGTTCAAGATATTCCATACACCTTTAGCATGAAGAAGGTTGAGAGTGCCATCTGGAATATTGTCAATAAGAAACCAGTCACCAATAGAGATGCTATAGGTAATCCTCAGGTCCTTGATCAATATCAAGAGATAATATCCAAACTGATGGAATAAGCAATCCGTTTCAATTATCTTTCCATTGCTTGCCTCCCTGTTTCCTACGCAAACTTGAGTATATCCTGGTGATTGAGAACCTCCTTTCTCTTGTTTACACTGGTTACAACAATGGGTTCGAATCCAATGATTCCTAGGTAGTCAAAGATATCCTTGAACATACCCGTCAGATGTCTTGCATAATGCTCTCTTCCTCCTCCAAGCGGAATCGCAACAATGGCTTTCTTACCGTTCATTGTAAGCCAGACAAATCTGGACATCGGAGTTTTGTCCTCCCAGGAAACGGCACTGGGAACGACTCCGCGAGGTCCTTGATGATGTCATGATGACCTCACTAGGTAGGCTTGCTCCAGACTATATGAATAACCACCAGAAAATGTCCAGGATTGTCTGGGTTTTGTGAGGCTGCTACTAACCCT
>CAYMLT010000254.1:0-5248 GCA_964391265.1 uncultured archaeon | reverse complement strand
GACTACCTCCTGCCTGATCATGAAAAGGACAGATGGTTTGCTGCAAAGGTTTCGCCGCATGAAGATGGCAGAAGCGTTGTTACGGTAATTCGAGAGATTACTGAAAGAGTAGAAGCTCAGCGTGAAGTAGAAGAAGCATACAACATCATCAACCTGAGCCCCAACGTGGTATTCCTATGGAAAAACGATGAAGGATGGCCAGTGGAGTTTGTGTCGAAAAATGTCCGGGACATCTTTGGATACACAGCGGAGGAGTTACGATCTGGTTCTTTATTATATTCAGATGTTATGCACCCAGATGACTTTCAAAGAGTTGCTTCTGAAGTTGCAGGTTTTAGTGAAGATGCTCTGTGTGAGAGCTTTACTCGTGAGCCTTACAGAATAATAAGGAAGGATGGAGAAGTCCGTTGGATTGCGGATGACACCGTTATAAGAAGAGATGAGAACAGAAAAATCACTCACTATCAAGGTGTTGTTACAGATATAACTGACAGGGTTCTTACTGAAGCAGCTCTCCGCGAATCCGAGGCCAAGTATCGTTCGGTCATTGAGCAATCACTGATGGGACTTGTGATTATTGACAGTGAGAATAGGAGAATCCAACTTGCAAATCCGTTGATATCTCGATTCTTAGAGCGCACAATTGATGACCTTCTTTCAATGAAAATTGAAGAACTTGTCCAGATTGTCGATTCTGAAGATTTGGTCCGTGTGACAAGATTCCTTGATGATTGCATCAGGGGAGAACAACCCCGTGAAATTGCGGTAAGAATTGTACGGGACGATGGTGAAAAAGCTTGGGCATTAATAGATGGAGCAAAAACAATATTCGAGGGAAGAAATGCCATTCAGCTGAGTGTTATAGATATAACAGAACGGCATGAGGCCACAGAATCTCTAAGAAAGGAAAGGGCTTCATTCAAAGCAATTGCTGAGAGTGCCATCCATGCATCTGATACCACAGACCTAAGTAGAAAAGTAATCGCAGGACTTGTCGAAGCGCTAGACTTTGATTTGGGTACCCTCAGATTGTACGATGAGAAAGAGAATATGCTTCGGCCAACTGCAATTGTTGGAATAGATAGAAGCCAGCTTGCAGAAAACGCTGAGTGCACAGAAGAGGCTCAAAAGGACCTTCTCTTTGTCAGGATTGCACGTTCAAAGGAATCTGTGTTCGCGTCAGATATTGCAGAACACGAAGTTGCAAAGAAGCATCTTCATCGACTAAATACCCTGAATATTAAATCAATAATAGGGGTGCCAATTCTGAATGAAAGAAAGGATTTGCTTGGAGTCATTAGTCTTGCTTCGCACACCAAGAAACGCATATCCGGTGAAGACGAGAATCTATTCAAAGTCATTAATGAATTACTAGTAACAATTCTCGAACGTGGAAAGACTGAACATGCCTACCAGATGAGCGTTCGTCGATATAGAGATCTTCTAACAAACATGGCAGAGGGAATTGGCCTGATATCCTTTGACGAGAAATTTGTTTTTGTGAACGAATCATTTGCCAAAATTGTAGGCTATTCCCGAAACGAACTCATAGGTATCGATTCTACGTCTATCATACATCCTGAAGATATACCTATAATCAGAACTGAAACGAAGCGCAGGAAAGAGGGCATATCGTCTGCATACCAAATTAGAATGGTAAAGAAAGATGGTGAGGTTCGAACTGTACGAATTTCAGCCATTCCATCAAGAGATGACGATGGAAAGGTCGAGGGAACAGTTGCAATTATGACGGATATCACTGAAAGAGTAAGAGCAGAACAAGAGGTACAACAGCTCAATGAGGACCTTGCTCACCGGGTCGAGGAGAGAACTGCTGAATTGGAGGCTGCAAACAAGGAACTAGAGGCTTTCGCATACTCCGTTTCACATGACCTCAGGGCACCTCTAAGAAGCATTGACGGATTCAGCCAAGCGATACTTGAGGATTACTCCGATTCAGTTGATGAAACAGGAAAGGATTATCTTCATAGAATCAGATTAGGAGCGAAAAACATGAGCAAGCTGATAGATGATGTGCTAAGTCTATCACGAGTGACCAGAACGGACATGGAAAGAGTTGAGGTTGACCTATCAAAGCTTGCTGAGGAGGCGGTTCTCGAACTTAAAGAAGCTGAACCTGAAAGGAAAATTAAGACCATAGTGAATGCACCAATAACTGCCCGCTGCGACAAGCGTTTAATGCGAATTGTTTTTCAGAATTTAATAGACAATGCATGGAAATTCACAAGATTGACCGAGGATGCTTTGATCGAGATTGGCGTACAAAACATAGATGGTGAATCCATCTACTTTGTCAGAGATAATGGAGTTGGATTTGATGCAAAGCAAAATGAAAAATTGTTTAAACCATTTCAGCGATTGCACAAGGTGGAGGAATTTGAAGGTTCAGGCATTGGATTGGCAACGGTTCAGAGAGTTATCAATCGGCACGGAGGCCGAATTTGGGCTGAAAGCCGAATGAAAATAGGAACAACATTCTACTTCACATTAACGACAGAAAATGAGGGGAAAATGAATGAGTGATAGAACCATACTTCTTGTTGAAGACAATCCCGATGATATTATGCTTACTCAACGAGCACTCAAGAAATCCAACATCCTGAACGAAGTAGTTGTAGCTCAAGATGGAATTGAGGCACTTGAATATCTAAGATGTCAGGGTGACTTTGCTAATCGTAAGGATTATTTATTGCCTGATGTAGTTCTTTTGGATCTTAGCATGCCAAGAATGGGGGGTCAAGAATGCTTAAGGCAAATCAGAAAAGATGAAGATCTCAAAATGCTGCCAGTGGTGGTTCTTACTTCGTCTAGCGAAGAACGAGACATTATAGAGAGTTACAATCTAGGAGCTAATAGCTACATTCAGAAGCCTGTTGATTTTGATCAATTCGTGAAGGCAATTCAAACATTGGGGCTTTATTGGCTTGTTCTCAATGTTTCGCCAAAAGGAGAAAGAAACTGTGACAGATGACCTTCGTGTTCTCTGCATTGAAGATTCCGAGGACGATGTTATACTCCTGAAAAGGAATCTCAAGAAGCAAGGATACGATCCTGTAATCACACAAATCACAAATGCAGAGGAAATGAAGAAGGCATTACCAACTGGGAAGTGGGATGTTGTTATCTGTGATTATCTTATGCCAGACTTCGATGTTGAAAGCGCTCTTGGAATCTTAAAAATGAGCAATCTCGATATTCCGTTCATTATTGTATCTGGAACTATTTCTGACGAGGTGGCGGTTGCAATGATGAAACTTGGAGCACATGATTATCTCACAAAGGATAATCTAAGTAGATTAGTCCCTGCGATTCGAAGAGAGATAGAAGAGGCAAAAATACGGCAGATGCAAAGAGCCTCAGAGGAAGCACTTAGAGAGAGCGAGCGACGCCACAGAATGTTAGTTGATTCAATGGGGGACACGGTCTTCGTGCTTGATAAAGAGTGTAAGGTTTCTGAATATTATTCATCTGCGGGATTTGGGGTAATAAACGATCCCGCGAAAATGGTTGGCAAGCACATTGATGAGATAGTTCCAGGCACCAATGCAGCGCTCTTTGAAAATATTGTATCAAGAGTTCTCGCTGATGGAAAGTTGATGATGTTTGACTCGTTCATGCACATCGATGGAATTCGAAAATGGTTTTCAGCAAGTTTGAGTCTGCATGAGGATAAGAAACGGGTTGTTGTTGCAACCCGCAACATTTCAGATATCAAAGCCGCAGAAGAAGATATTCGTGCCGCTCATCGAATGGCCACATTGTATCTCGACATTATGGGTCATGATATTCGTAACTATTTGCAGGCAATGTTAATTTCTACGGACTTATTACTAGATTCATCCACGAGTGTAAGAGAACAGGAACTTATTGAAAGAATAGGCGATTCAATTAAGCAATGTGAAGATATCATATCCAATGTCCAAGCGACAGGAAACCTTCTTTCAAGCCCTTTGGAATCAGTGTCCTTGTGCAAGGCGGTACAGGAAGCTGTACATGGATTCAAGATGGAAAATGAAAGTGTCATGGTTGATTTTCGATGTGACGTTCGGAGAGCACTAATTAGTGCAAACGAACACATTCATACTCTAATCATGAATCTTCTGACAAACGCATCTAAGCACAATCCGGAAGCAGATAACCGAATATGGATTGAAATTCGTGACGAAGAAGGAGGGTATGAGGTATTGGTTTCAGATAACGGGCCGGGAATATCGGATGCAAAGAAGACCGAGCTGTTTAATCCAGAGAGACGCTTTGGCGGAGTTGGAATCCATCAGTCAAAGCAAATCACCGAGAAATATGGAGGTTGCATCTCAGTCAAAGATCGAATAGATGGAAAGCCATCAGAAGGAGCTTGCTTCAGGATTTGGTTGCCAAAACAAAAAGATCAGTAAACCAAATTACATTTCATCCGTATAGCATCCCCATGATCCATCGCTTTCACTAACGCATACTGTTACACTATGAGTGTTGGAAAATGCTATTTGTGCTGAAAAATACTGAGCAAGGTACTCAGCAGTCGTCGAGCGTATTGGTAGAATCACGCAATCAGCCAACGGGAACTGATACTTCTTCTGTTCGACAAAAACGAAGACAGATTCTTCACGCTCTTCAACCTTAATTGATGAGGAGAGACCTGGCAATAGCACTTTGTGGTCGAGTGTTTTACACACATTTGCGACTACCTTTTTCACCTCACGAAAATCGACGACCATCCCCAATTCGTCCACTAGGCCCTTTATGGTAATCTCTACAGAGTAGTTGTGTCCATGCAAAGCTTCACACTCGTTGCCACTGATAACAAAGTGGGCACTGCTGAAGCTCATTTTTGGATGTGCAACTTTGATACTATACAAGGGGAGTTCCTTCTTTTCGCATTTCTTTGTTCTATGATTCTGTAAGAGTGTAATGCTATATATTCTGAGTTCTCAAGGTCTGATTATGAAAAAGGTCTACTAAATCAGACACCGTTGTTGCTTGAGTTGGATCTTTATCATCTCTCCATCTTCCTGTGAATCTTGGAAAGCGAATTGCGAGCCCTCCCCCCTCTATGATACCTCTACCAGCATGGTGAATGGGACTGATTGTAATCTCATCTCCCAGTACCTCAATCACTACTCTGGGTTCAAACCAAACATCCGCTTTTACATCTGAAAGGACTTTGGGATTCATCTTTTCAAGCTGCGTTCCATCTAGGCGTTCCTTAAATTCATTTAGCGCCTCGTCG
>CAYMLT010000253.1:0-5266 GCA_964391265.1 uncultured archaeon | reverse complement strand
ATTGGGACAGCTGAATGCATACTGGCGGTTCCCATCGTCACTGCCTATATTCTGATTCCGATCAGATATGAACCTCAATAGAGTCTTGGCTTGTAGCATTTTCATGCAATGTAATTAAAAGCTCTTCTGAAGACTGTAAGCATATGAACGACATTGACCCTCTGCATTACAAAGGCATGGAATTGATTACTCAAGGGAAATTCGTGGTTGCAGAGAAGGTGCTAAGGCAGGCATTAGAATTCAATCCTGATAATGTCGAATTATGGTGTGACTTGGGGCTAGTTTTACAGAAACTGGAAAACCTACCATCTGCAGAAGAAGCTTACAAGAATGCTGCTCATATTGATGGCTCCTCCTTTCAGGCGTGGTATAAATTGGGAATAGTATTAGGTCAACAAGAAAAATTCACAGAAGCAGCGGGGGCCTACACAAAGGCACTGGAGATTCAGCCTGACAATCCCTATGCATGGCAAGATTATGCATATTGTCTTTGGAAAGACAATCAGATTTCCGAAGCGGAGAAAACATTCAGACATGCTCTGGAACTGAATCCGGATGATCCTATAACTTGGTTTTATCTTGGAGACCTCTTCTTTGAACAGAAGAGCTATCAAGAAGCTGAGCGAGCACTCAAAATGGCTGTGAAAGTAGACCAACAATTCAAGGATGCATGGCATCTCCTTGGAGAAACACATGAACTACTGGGACAGAATGATGAAGCAACGCATGCCTTTCTTAGGGCACAAGAAAATGGCAATCAATAGTCAAATTCCGAAGAATCTAATATGTCATTCTGCAAACGAAATTTAGATTAGCTAATTATCTATCTTTCAGATGGTGGATGTTGTGGTACTTGCGAGTATGAACGAAAGAAGACGAATGCGGAAAGCACTCATCGTTGTGTGGTTTGCTTCGTTTCTTATTTCTGGAACTTGTGGAACATTCCTCTATATTTCACCGCCGGCACCGTATGGACAGACTTTGATTTGGGAGGTTTCGGGTTTTTCCTCTTCCTTGGATCCTCATGTTGCAACTTTCAAGAATGATGAATGGATAATATCTAACGTCTATGAAACTCTTGTTTCGTTTTCCCTGATAGTGAATGGAGCTGATGAATTCGTAGGACAATTAGCAAAATGGTGGTCAATATCCTCTAATCGGCTAGAGTATACATTCCATCTGGAAGAAGGAGTATGTTTCTACGATGGAACACCATTCAATGCATCCTGTGTAAAATATAATTTTGAGAGGTTGCTTGCCATCTTTGAAACAAATGGTCCTGCTTGGATGATTGCGGAGCATATTCTGGGAGGTAGGGCCATAGAGAATGCCGTTTATGATTTCGGAATGGGAACGCCTCAACATATAGGCAACTTTTCAGAATGGAGAGATAACTCAAATGCAATAGAGGTCGAAGATGAATTCACTATAATAATTCGACTCGAAAAACCATACACTCCATTCATCGCTGTACTCGCAACAACGGCAGCATCGATAATCAGCCCTACATTTATTGAGAGAAATGGGGGAATAGCAGTAGGTTTCACGAATTCAATTCTACAGTTTCAGTCATGTGGTACTGGTCCCTATCAGATTCACAATGTTATTACTGACGATTATATTGAACTAACTGAATTCGCAGATTACTGGAAGGAAGCCGAAATGCGAGTTTATTTTCCATATGCTGGTGCAATAGATCAAGTAATTATCAAAACAGTCGAATCTGGAAATGAAAGGATTTCTAATCTAAATGAATCTCTCTGTGATGCATGCGAATGGCCAAAGAGTGAAGCAGATTTAGTATACAATGGAGCAACAACATCTCCGAGCGGCGATGGTACGATTAAATCCCGACTATCGTCATTGAAGGTTTGGGCCGATGAGCCTACTTATGAAATGGAGGGAATGATTTTCAATTGCAGAGAATTCTATTCATCCCAGCCAAATCCTCTCCAAAATCCTTTCTTCCTTCGGGATTTCAGAAATGCGGTTAGATTGTCTTTCAATGCGTCAGCATACATTGAACAAGCCCTTTACGGATTTGGCATACAACCCCGAGGAGCCATTCCACGAGGCATGCAAGGCTATAACGAATATGGCAGCCCATTTGGATTTGATATCATCTCCGCAGTTGAAAGTTGGAATAATGCTATGAATAATGGATTAAACAATATCCTTGCCAACAATTCTTATGAATTGACATTCTTGTACAACTCTGGACTGCAGGAACATGAGAAGGCTTGCGAAATCATTCGAGATGGAATCGGGCCAATCTTGGCACATCCTAGCGCCTTGCAACCGAATTCGTCTCTTACTCTACATATCGAAGCCATCGAGTGGGGTCCCTTTATTCCCTATGAATCCCGTCTTATTGGTTTTCTTGATCTAAATCCAGAGTTCTCGGACCCAAGTGATTATGCAACTTGCCTCTATCGAAGCGATGGGATTATTGATACATTTGGCAATATCAGTTCTATAACAGATTGGAATTTGTCATATATTGATGAAATGCTATCTGAAGCAGATCAATCAATAAATCCTGTGGAGCGGGCAGATCTCTACATACAGATTCAAAACTATGCAGCTGAAAGAAATCCGTGTATGTGGTTGGCACAGGAAACGAATTTCCAGGTTGTGGCCTTTGATGTTCATGGATATCAGTTCAATCCGGCATTCAAACCCCATTTCTACGTGTATTGGAAAACTCCTCCTTCTGCACCATTCATGTACTACTCAGTAATTCCATATCCATATTGCATTATAGCAGGGCTAAGTGGAGCAGTCTCGTTCGTAGGTATTATTGTTCTTACCTATATGATAGAGCGAGAAAAGAAAGCACAATTCATTGCACAAAGGGAGCAAGCAGGCTAAATTCAAGAGTCTATCATTGATGCAAACAGCGACACCGATTACTTTATTTCAAAAGAACCAAGGATGCCGATAACCTGGTGGTCCTTGCTTTGGATAGACGTCCTCAATACTTCGCACTATTCATCCTCTCTGTTGTCATTGCATCATCACTGTATATGTCATGGGCTGCGGATACAGGGATGGGAGAACTAATCGTCAATAGATATGCGATTACAGGGGATTCAGGACGACAAGTGAATTTCATGGTTTATCGCCCACGAGAAAGCACCTATCCTGGACCTATGCCCATAATCCTAACGACTCATGGAGTAGCGGGATCAAAGGCGGGGATGTATTCGTTCAACATAGAACTCGCAAGACGAAATTTCACTGTTGTTTCAGTTGATCTTCCTGGCCACGGAGATTCCCCTGAAGCATTTGTTATAGATGATATCAATGGAATGGCAGAGGATTGCTACTCTGCGTTACGTTATGTTCAAACAACATTTCCAAATGTGGATAACGAGACATACGGTATACTCACTCATTCACTTGGATTTCAGATAGCTTTGGTTATGAGCGAATATTCGATTGCCCCAAAGGCATATGCAGCTGTTGGATACCTTCAAGAAATGGGTCTTGACCTAGTGGATAAAACTCCGGGGAATCTGCTCATCGCACTTGGCGAATTTGATGAAATGATAACAGCGGAAATGGCAGTAGAATCCCTTCGTCGGATGACTGGAAATAACAGCGCAGAGCCGGGCGTCACCTATGGTTCTTTTGAGAACCAGACAGCATACCGATTGGACCTCGCTCCAACAGATCATGTATTTGAGGCAATAGATGGAACGATTGTAGGTGCAACATGTGATTGGATGGTTCGGGCAGTTCAAGGTGGAACAAACTGGAATAAAACCATCGCACCAACTAACCAAGTATACACTGCAAAAACCATTGCCATGGCTACTGGCGCCTTCGCCCTTCTAGTATCAGCAATACCATTCCTTGTCATTCTTCAGGATGCCATTCCTTCAAAGCTCAAACCTCGCAAACTAGAGCATGAAACCAAACCGGCTTCGATCATGAAAACTGTGATTACGAGCAGCATAATGGGTGCGGCTATTATCATATTCTTTACAATAGGATCCATTTCGGCATTTCATCTGGAGAATATGGGAATTTCTTGGCCCAATTCTATGTTCATGATAGGGATTGTTGTTTTCTTCATTCTAAGTGCAATTGGAATTCCTCTGATTCTAGCAATTGCCAATGGCAAAGCAAGTTTGATTGGCTATTTCAAATCAATTGGAATCGATAAAACGAACCTCAAACCATTTGGGTTTGATCTGCTCAAGAGCGCATTAATTGCGGCTTTTGGTATCGCGTGGCTAATTGGATGGATGGTGCTTGGAGGTACGCCAGAGATGATGCGTTCATGGGTCATCTTCTCAATGGTACGGTATCCTGTTGGTGTGAGAGTGGAAAACATTGCAGCGCTCTTCTTGGTAGCAGTACCTTATTTTGCGATGGATGCTGCATGGATTAGAGGATTTATCATTTCCAAGAGAGAATGGAGTGGTGGAAGGAATAACACCAAGAGTCTAATTCTGTCCTTTGCAACTCGACTCGCTGCCGCAGGAGGCTTATCTGTAGTAGTGGTTTCTCTATCAACAGCGATGGGATTCATTGCAGGTGAAATGGTTCTCTTGGGACTCCTTCTTCTCCTTTACATGATTATCTCAACACTCACTACAATACTCATTAGTTGGACATCTGTGGAGTTTGACAATCCATGGCCAGCAATATTATTGAGCTCATTCATGCTAGCATGGATTCTGGTTTCCAGTGTGCCATTGATTTAATCCTCAAACCGGTGGAACGAAAAGCTATGTTCGTCAAGGAGTCGCAGTAGTTTTTCCACAGCTGATTCATCTGGAACCTCGAGAACCATGGTCAGGTCAGTTTTGTTAGGCAAGATATCGGGGTCACTCCGGTCCTGGTCGATTTTGATAATGCTTACTCCAGATTCAGCTACAAGTTCAATGACCTTAGTGAGAGTCCCAACCCTGTCAGAAATCGTTCCTTTGAGCCGAGTATGTCGACCCAGACGATAGAGTTCTTTCTCAATCACGCGGGACATGAAGCTCATATCAATATTACCGCCTGAGAGGACAGCGACCGCTGTTTTTCCTTTCACATCAATGTGTCCATGCTGAAATGCTGAGAGACCTACACAGCCTGCTGGTTCCACAACAATCTTTGCTCTTTCTAGCAGCATGAATAGTGTCCGGGTAACCTCCAAGTCTCCAACCGTGACCGAGCGTGTTAGTAGTTCTTTTGCAATGTTGAATGTCTTCTCACCTACTGTTTTTACAGCGATTCCATCACACACTGTATCGAGATTAGTGACGGT
>CAYMLT010000252.1:0-5275 GCA_964391265.1 uncultured archaeon | reverse complement strand
CAGCGCGGATTTGAACCGCGGACAACACGGTCTTCAGCCGTGCGATCTCCCTGGCTGATCTACTGCGGCGAGTTATTTGAGTACCTTTTCATTCGAGATATAAATTTAGCTAACTAGCGAATCTTGTAGTTCATGTAACTTGCAACAATTGCTGTGAATATCGCAGCAATATTGACACCCAGTGGGTAGACGAATAGAGCGTCTAGGAACGATAAGGTTGCAAGCCATGCTGGAAGATTAGCTGAATCTGATATCCCAAATGGTACAAAGTAAAACATTAGAAAGATACAGGTTGTGAGTGCAACACCCACAAATGCTGGCATATCTGGTTTGGATCTGGCAAACTCAGAAAGTCTGGACATCCAATTTGATTGCGCCTTCTGTCTTTTTCTGACCTTCCTCTTGGACATGATATTAGCCCATCGATACATTGCCTCTGCCATGAATACATATGCCCCAGCAAGCACTGTCATTGCTCCAATTGCAACAATCAGCTGCAGGTCTGCATTTAAAACCTGGACATATGTGGCTGCATGCCACATCAATGGAATCTGAACGAAACCAGCAATGCCAAGGAATATCAGGATAAGTCCTGGTTTGCTTCCGCGTTTCCACCATACTGCGAGGCTCATGATAATCTACCTAGTCCTTGAGTTGTTCGCCCAGACAATCGGTCTGCTCTTTAAGCTTTTGGAACCTTCCATTGAAAACCAGTGCCCATAGTCATGACATGCGACCAACTGGAACCCCACATCACGAACAAGTTTTGCTACGGTTTCCATGGTTTGATTCTGTTGCCCTTTCAATCTATACCCGGTCCTCGATAGACTGCCGTCCGGCAACACATAATCAACTTTGAATACTAGTTGATCTTCTTTACAATTGATGTTGACTGCTTTGAGTGAAATCGTTCCATCTTGACTTAGTACTCTATAGGTTTCACTCAAAACTTCCTTTTTCTCAGACCACTTTTTCATATATCCGAGAGAGAACCAAAGCGTTGCAACATCAAAGGTGCTGCTCTGAAAACACAACTGTGTGGCATCACATGCAAACCAGTTAGAGGACGAATCGTGGATTTTTGCCTCTCGAATTCTATCCATGCGAATGTCTACGGCACAAACTCGTGTCCCTTCAATACGTGATACAAGTCCTTCGCTGCCTCCACCTATATCAATAATCCTTCCCTTCTTCCATAATCGTTCAAGCTCGATTTTCTGGGAAGGAGGCTCAAAGACTTGTGCAGTATCCATGGCGTTGTCCTCGCTTGGTCTTGTTTTAATTCTGTGACGCACCGTTTAGGATTACGTAACTTATGAAGATAGCATGCAAATCAGATGGGATAATCTGGAGGATACACATTTGGCAGCTGTGAAAGAGAAATATGGGTGACAAAACCGATGTACCCATGAGTGTTTGCAAATGCATATGCCTCTGCAATATTGTCTTCATCAATGGCGTAATCCACAACAAAAGCAATTTTTCCTTCAGCCAGATACCTATCTAGCTGTTCTACATACCACTGCGTGCTATATCCTTCCTCTCCACTCTCGGGTATTCTATTATCCCCTGATCCTTCTTCTCCCCACTCAGTATCTGCTACTCCATCAAATAGAACATGTTCCTGAGCTACTGCATCGATAATACCAAAATACTCGATATGGCCTTCATAGATATCAAGAGCATTTTGCGCAATCAACAGAAAATCCGGATTTTGTGCTTGACAATATGTCCTGATTTCCGAGATGAAATCGATCATTTCTTGGTGGGTATCAAGTCCCTCAGAATCTCCTGCTTCAATTACGGGTTCGTGTTCATAGGCCTCTATCCAGTCCATGTATACTCCATCAAACCCGTCATCGAGTATTTGCTGAATACTACTCCTCTCATCATACAACATGATATCCTTCCACCTATCATCCCAAAATGCTACCGGATAGTCGCCTTCCCAACCGTCTGGGTCTACCGAAATTAGGAAGTCCGGATTTCCGTTCGAGGTACCTGTAGGCGCAGTCCAACTATCCTCCCAGTACCATCGCCAATCCTCTGCCTCTCCAATATCAATATAGGCAATCACAATCTTGCTGTTGACATTGGCACCAGCGCTTGCATGCAATCGGGTGACTGCCCCACGAGTATCAAAATCCGCAGAATTCTTGTCGCTTCTGGTTGGTTCAATAACAAGCAGATCGTAGTTTGATGCAACCAATTCACTTACTGCACCATCATCATCAATTCCCTGAATTTGATATGCCCATAAACCTACGTCTTCCAATGATGAATCAGAATCTTCTGTTGGCAATAGTATCCATGATAGAACCAAAGCTCCGGTGATAAGAACAATAATTTCCGCAGCAATGTACTGTTTCTTCATTGTTCAATTCGATGTGAGTCATCATATAAATGCACATCGAAACTACATGCATGGTTCAGGAATGCTAATTATCCCCTTTCAACCCAAATTCCATTTGACACAGTTAGGAGACCACTAGCTTTGGGACAAATCACAATCAATTATGTTAACCTGGATGGAACGTCCCAATCACAGGACTTTCCTTATGATAGTACTGACGTTCGACTATTCCTGAGGGAAGCAAAATCCATTGACCTCTCATCTCTTGCTCAATGCAAGAATCTCCAACAGCTCATCCTCAATCATAGTCATGCAGAAGAGATTGATTTCTCACCGCTATCAAAATGCAAGAATCTGGAGAGGATACATCTAGAAAATAATAGTTTTCGCAGAATTGATCTTGACTTTCTAAATACCTGCGATAAGTTACAATCAATCCACATAGAGAGTAAGCATCTTGAAGAGATTGACCTGGGTCCATTATCTAGATGTCCCAATCTACAAAACTTGGCTCTTAATTCGACTCTAATAGAACGCCTTGATCTGGAACCACTCAAGCAATGCAAAATATTCTAGAGCCTCTCTATCATGAGCGATACACTTGGCCATATCGACCTCTCACCCCTTGAAGCATGTCCCAAACTAGAAAATCTCAGAGTTATGGGAGAGAAAATCCCGTCTATTAATCTAGCATTCTTGAAGAATTGTCCAGAAATCAGGGAAGTTGCCATTGTCTATACGAACATCCCGGAGATAGACCTGTCCCCTCTTGAAGCATGTGGAAAACTAGAGCGATTATGGCTACAAGGCAATGAAATCCTTGAGATTGACCTCTCGCCATTGAATGCTTGTCCCAAGTTACTTGGCATCTGGCTGGATGATAATTCCTTGAAAGAGGTCGACATTTCCCCTCTGTTTGCTGCTAGTAATCTTGGAATCGTTAAGATAGATGAAGAAACTGTTCCAAAGGCAATGAACCATCTGGGCGATTCAACAGTCCAGTCTGCAGGAATTACAGAGATTCTGGATAGAATTGTATGGTATTAGATTAGTCTCTCTATTAGACCCAATATGCAAGTTTGAGAAAATTCTCACAGGTGATTATCTTCTTAAAATCATAAAACTTGAGGACTGCATCGACGGTGTCTATGATATGATAAGAAGCCAGTCTGGTTCAAACTTGAACGACTTGCTGAAACAGTTTCGTCGGGATATTAGAATGCATCAACCGCAACTGGATTTAGTAGAGGTACGGGAAAAGACGTTTAGTTCGCTTCATGTATTCCTCATACTCTTCTCCAAACTCCGAAACTAGTGACTCTTCCTCAATATCCATTCGTTTTCGAAACACAATGAAATAGGACAGAATGAAGGCAATCGCACCGATATACCCTCGAAGGGAAAGTCCTATCCCAATACGGCTAATCATTCCCCCTGCGTATAAGGGGTGACGGATGTAGTTGTAGAGTCCCTGTGTCAGCAGTGTATGATTTCCCTTTAGCGCAGTGGTTCCATCTCCATACCTTCCAAGCTGCTTCCTGCTCAGTAAGACAATCAATCCCCCTATTACGAAGACGATGATACCTATGTATGAGATTATAGGATTGTTCAATATGACGAGGAGGGTTGAAGTCACTAGGAGGTTATCATAGAACATAAAAACCAAGAAAAACGGATGTAGCAAGAATAGGAGTCCAATCATTCTTGTTGTGCGTTCTATGTCTTCTCTTGGTGTGGTGGGTCGCATCAATGTATCAGCGGCGGCAACAAGTTGGTCCAATACGATGAGAGTCAAGGTGATTATGTTGATGTATATATCAGTCGCAAATATCAGCAGACAGATGTTGTAGTATGCAAGATAAATGGACATTCGTACAATCTTTCGGATCATAGTTCTCATTGTTAATCAATCTGGTATCTGGCCGAACTGCCATAAATGTCTGCTCTAAATTGGAAAGGATTGTCAATTGAAGTGCTGAGGGAGAAATAGGGGTTCACTCCCCAATTCTATAACCTCTCAATATCAATCATAACTGCTGTTTCAATCCCGAGCTATTATTATACAAGTAGTGTGAATTGCTACTGAGGTATGTGTAGTGGCTCTAGAGGGATCGACTAAGCTTAGATTCAAGCGCCATTTATTATCGAAAAAGGGAATTGCAGGAATAATCATTGTTCTTACAATATCTGTTTTGATTATCTATCCGGAAGTTATTCCTTGGTATTCAAACCACAACATGGATTGGAATGCTGAAATCGGTGACACATTGACTTTCAATGTTACTTACACTCCCATCCAACCCAGAAGTGAAAACCAGGCTGATTATTGGATGATAGATCTTGTTGGGATTGAAGTTGTCTTTGAAGTGTCCTCACTTCCAACAATTCCAAGAGTTGTCAGATCGGAAAATTTCGTAGAAGATGTGATTCTTCCTATCAAAGTTATTTGTTATTTTCCAAACAGCAGTCTTCTTCCGTCTTCCTATTCGTCACATTTGACCAGATTTGTTTCAAATTGCATTCTCCCAGTAAATGGTAGTCTTCTTCTTGATAGTCTATATCCCGATAAGGATATCAGCTCACTTCTGGGTGCAAAAGGGACCTTCTATTACTTTCAAGAATCGAGCTCAGAAACGATGGTAATTGCTAGTACATCATTTTGGTACTTTGATTATGGACATGCTGGTGGAGGAATTGGCTGGTATGGAGAGTGTTCCCAAGAAACAGGTATTCCTCATCAAATTGTCTTCGTGAGTTATGCTTCGCTATCTACGGGTCCTGCACCTTCTGAGAGAATAACACTGACCCTAGTAAATTGAGATTCCTGAGACACAGGCCATATCGAAGCTTCGCTATCACTCCACAATTCTTTTAACCGTTCAATAACGAACTGCGAATTACATCATGGGCCGGTAGATCAGC
>CAYMLT010000251.1:0-5282 GCA_964391265.1 uncultured archaeon | reverse complement strand
TACTCCGGACTGGAAGGATGGATAAATACGACATCCTTGGAACAAGTGTCAATGTGCTACCATTGAATGAGATACAGGCACTCCCTACACGGAATTTCAGTTCGTTTAATTTTGAAGGCGCAGAGGGAATATCAGGTGAACGATTTGCAGATGACGTGCTTATTGGAAAGAGTGCATGTGTTCCTTGCCCAATAGGCTGCATCCATCATGCACAGCTTCGTGTACAGTTTGATCCAAAGCATCGAGACTATGGAACAATATCCATTCCATATGATTACGAACTGATTTTTGCATTTGGTTCGAATCTTGGTATCGGATCAACAGAAGGAGTCCTTCAGCTCATAGATAGAGCGGATATCAGAGGATTGGATGCTATGAGTGCAGGAGTGGTCCTTGGGTGGATCACTGAGGCGTATAACAAGGGACTAGTGACAGTGGAAGATCTAGACAATCTTACGCCGCGTTGGGGGGATGTGGATGTGTATCGGGGGATGCTTGATCGTATCACTAATTTGTCAAACGAATTCTATGCGATTGCGAGTCAAGGAGTGAAAGCCCTCGCGGAGAAGTATGGAGGTATGGAGTTTGCAGTACATTTTGAAGGGAACGAGGCTTCTGGCTATCATACTGGTCCTGCGAATATTGTGGGACATATGGCAGGAATACGACACAGCCACTTAGACAATGCTGGGTACAGCATAGATCAGAAAGCATTGGCGAAATCCATGACGAATAAGGAGATGGGGAAGCTACTCGCTGATGAAGACACTTGGCGCACGGTACTTAATTCACTGGTAATTTGTCTATTCGCAAGGCCAGTATTCACGCCAGATATAGTTCTGAGCACCCTCAAAACATTGGGTGAGGAACGTAGTGTAGAAGAATTGAATCGGATAGGAGAGGAGGTATTATATCTTAGAATGAGGTTCAAAACTCAGGAGGGGTTCGATCTTGATAAATTGAGTCCCCCACATCGTTTGTTAGAACGACTCTCTCCTCATGGAAGAGTGGAAGAAACGATGGTTGAAGAAATATTGCACTCTTGGAGAGAAGTACATAAATTATGAGTCCCTTTCGAACAGTGGGATGAAAAGTGGTGGACCCGGCGAGATTCGAACTCGCGACCTTTTCTCAGGATGTTGCTTTGAGTAGTATGCTTATATATCGGACGTCAGATATATAGGGCGTCCAATATAAGAGGTGTGTAGAATGCACAAAATGGAATTCTTTCAAGTTGTTGAAAAGAGAAGAAGTATCAGGAAATACAAGAATGAAGAGATTCCTGATGAAGATATCACGATGATGATTGAAGCAGCTCGATTAGCACCATCAACTAATAACACACAACCTTGGCAGTTTCTTGTTGTGAAAGAACCAGAAACCATCAAGCTTCTATCAGCAGTGGCAGGTGGTCAACGGTTCATTGCAGGTGCAAATGCTGTTGTTATGGCATTGGCTAATCGTAGTTCATCATGCTGTCCTGGAAATCCCTCAATGTGGCATGTCCAAGACACGATGATTGCAACTGAACACTTAGTTTTAGCGGCAACAGCTCTAGGATATGGATCATGCTGGGTAGCGATGCTCGACAGTAGGAATTCACACAATATTACGCTTGTCAAAGATGCTCTAAGAGTTCCAGACGATGTAGACATCGTTGCGTTAGTTTCCCTTGGAGTGCCTGACGAAAAACCTGCTCCTCGTTCCACTAATAATCTAGATCAGATTGTTTTCTCAGAAGCTTATGGGAGAGCTTGGATATCGTAGGCACCGTATAATTATACGGGGGCAAGATAATGAAACAGAAAATCAAAGGTAATGTGGTGAATCCTTTGCCTGTAGTTCTTGTAGGAACTCAAATCAATAATCGCCCAAACTATCTTGTAATTGATATATCTCTCCATTCAATTTTAGAAAGCACGTTTTCCTTAGTATGTTTAAGAAGCGCTACTTGAATATTGGTTTACATGAACAAATGACGTTTAGTGTCAATATTCCTTCAGAAACCATGTTAGAGCAGGTTAAGATCTGTGGAAGTAAATCTGGAAGAGATTACGATAAATCACAACTCTTTGACACATTCTATGGTGAGCTACAAACAGCTCCTATGATTCAAGAGTGCCCCTTGAATATGGAATGTAAAGTTGTAGAGATACTTGATTATGGTCATAACGAAGGAATCATCGGAGAGGTGATTGGTTCCTTTGCTAACAAAGACGTCCTTACAGATGAAAAACTCGATATGAGAAAAGCGCACCCGCTCAGCTGGGCCACTCTAGGAGATTTCAACTACTATCAACTTGGAAATCGTGTAGAAAAGTAGTAATGGGCTGGGCGTGATTCGAACACGCGACCTCCTCCATACCATATCTGCTACAATGAGATTCACTTCTTAATCTCTACTGTATAAATAAAGCGCCACGCTATTAGAAGGAGGGTAGCTCCAACGAAGGCAATCAATACTATAGGCAGCAGGATTCCCTGTTCAGATGATTGCTGGGGGTCTTCTCTACCAATAGGATACTGATCAACCGAGTCTGAAGGGCCATCTATATTATAAGAACCGTATCCTGAGTAATCGCTCCACCAGTTACCCTCCTCTGTTTCAACATCATACCACGTATTATTGGATCCTTCGTCAAATCCTTGATTTGTCAATTCTCCTCTAAATTCACCATCAATTCTGTATGTTTCTTCTATACTGTTGTTGAAAAATTGATTATGATGAATTACATTATGTCGTGAAGTTCCAACAAGTGCTACACCATGCTGGGAATTATTTGAAATCAAATTTGTAGTGATTACATTCGAATGGGAATACCGTATGTTGATTCCTTGGTAATTATTCTCTGTGATGTTATTGTCAGCAATATAACATCTACCTGCTTCATTTAGATGAATTCCTTGTGACAGGTTGGAACATCTATTACCAACGATTGTGCAGTTCTGAGTTCCCCAAACAACAATGCCAGCTCCATCTCCAGAACTGGATACACAGGTGTTGTTCTCTATTATTGCGGTTCCATCACTTACATGTCTAATTTCTATTCCGACCCAGTCGGTCTTGAGATAACAATTTCTGATAACGAAGAAACTGGAAGTATAGCGTACTATTATAGACCCATTTTGAGTTCCAGTTGATTCAATATACAGTCTTTCAATAATATAGGGATCGTCAGCAGTACCAATCCCACTGCTGGATTTCTCCGCAAGTTCTTGATTAGAGGTAATTAGAAATGGATTAGATTCAATGAAATAATTTGTATAGAATTCGTCTTGACTTTGGATGAATGCATTATTCCTGATAGATGAATCGTGACATTCTATTATTCGGGATTCACCGATGCATACCAAAAGGATAAGTATGAAGAAGGCTACCCATGTCTTTTTCATTCTCTCACAGTATGGAAAAAAAAGATTCCTAGAATATTAAGAAGTATTTCAGCGCAAGCTGAACGTCCAGAAATGGTGGACCGGGCGAGATTTGAACTCACGACCTCCTCCGCTTTGGTCGCACGCGAAGGACGTCGCGAGTGTCTTCTATAAGTAGTTTAGGTGAACTCAACTCTGAATTCGTATTCGTAGTGAATCCCCTCCACTTCATTAGCTTCGGGCCGCTTGTCTGAGTTCAGGAACTCTAGAGAAGGATGCATGATTCTTGCTCGCAATTTCTTATGACCAACAGCATAGGAATAATTTGACCAGTTGTTCCACAACAGACCATCATCAGACTGACCAGGTTTCGTCAAGAGTTGTGCGTTCTCTCCAAGTATACTCGAATATGAGAGGTCATAGGGAAGAATTTCCTGCGGATTAAAATTCCTCCTTTGAAGAATCTCTCCTGAATCAGGATCGATCTCATAGAGCCAAGTTGTATCATGTCTGGATTTCTGATTTATTGCTAGTATTGTTGGCTTGTACAACAGCCAATCCAGATACCCAGCTGTATTTGCATCAAGTGCATCAAATCTGTGAACAATCTTCCCCTCAAAGTCGACTAGGTATACACCATCTTCATTATTCTCTTCAGTTGTACCACTAATCAGAAGCAGAGGTCCCTCATGTGAACAGCGAATAGCCCAGATACCATGTACTTCCGCTTTCATTCTAGTATTCTTTGCAAAATCATAGAGATAAGTTCCACCTTCATGGAGAGTATAACAAAAGGTTCCTCCGTCATATCCAAAGGGACTGTAAATCATTGGCACCTTGAAACAGTGTGCATGTTCACTGAGACCACTCCATAATGGAGTGATGTCTAATTTCACCATTCTATCCCCATAAACAGTTAGGTCCCAAACTTGGTTTCCTTTGGACACTTCAAGGTGGTTATCAAACATTGCCCGAATAGTTGACATAGAAGCATGAAATTCCATCCACTCCAATTGTGATTTATCATCTCCAATGACTCTTGGTTCCCCAATCTGTTTTATCTCAATCATTGTTCTAACTTCCAATAATCCATTCATCAGATAACCATCGTACGATCAATAGTGCAACTATTGCTACAACTGATATCACGACCCGAGCTAGTGTCTTGTATTCAATGAGGGATGAATCGTGAATCGGACGAGATTCGAACTCACGACCTCCTCCATGCAGATGCAATGTAGATATTTAACTCATCTGAATCATGGATGCTTCATATTCTCCAATAATCTAGAGAGCAATATCCAAGCAAATAATAGTCCACCTAGGGAGAATGCAAGTCCCATAATTACCCCAAAATAGCGAGAGAACGAATCAGTGAATCCGATTATGAGGGCATAGATAGCAGGATTCACACCGACTATATACATTAGAACTGCTAAACCTGTGATATTCCCAGGTTTGGTTTTATTACCCAACGCACGATAGAATGCATAAACCAGAAGGATCTCTACGGGCATCAAAGCCATCATAACCAATGATAGCACTGTTGGAGCAATGGTTTGTGGTGCATCGGTTATTGGGATAATTAAAGCTACAAGCAGCAGGATGATGGCATAGGCAAAGAAAACCATTCCTAAAATCTTTACAATTCGTAATGGGTTGTTCTCTGATGAGCCTAATTCCATATCACGTCAAGAAGTATCACAGGGTGAAACCATATCAACTTTGAGGAGAAAAGTATGGTGGACCGGGCGTGATTCGAACACGCGACCTCTTCCATTTTGGAAGTTAGGTTATTCCTTGACTATTGCCAAGGAAGCGATCTAATGCTCCATGACTTCAAGTCGAAGTCATGACCGAGCTGATCTACCGGCCCATGATGTAATTCGCAGTTCGTTATTGAACGGTTA
>CAYMLT010000250.1:0-5285 GCA_964391265.1 uncultured archaeon | reverse complement strand
ATTCGGGCATTCTAATATTGAATCCTATGGTATTAACGGTGCAATCTGTATCGATATTGACGATCCTGATGCACATCTGCAGCTGCACACTGTTGGTGACGAAGATTTCGATTTTCATGGAACTATTGGAGATGTTCATACTGACTATCGCGCATATGAGATGCTCATCCAGCCATTGGGCCCCGTGAGCCTAACAGATGGCTTTACTGCTGTTTCAGGAACCCTGGATTACGATATCTCTCTTCGTCCCTCTATCGGGATTCATGTTAATGGTAACTATGATGCAGAGCTGATTACAACTTATTACGACTACTATTGGATTACAAAGTGGCAACCAATTGAACCTACTCATAGCGAATGGGGCAATGTGGTCCCATCGCCCTACGCAGATGATGTGACAGATCCTATCATCGATTCTCCTTTGGATATGACCATCGAAGCAGATAGCTTGAACTCGACTATTCGATGGAATACAATAGAAGAGTATCAGTATCGATACGACATTCTTGTGGACAATGAAACGGTAGTCAGTAGTGAATGGGATTCGGATGAAATTGCATTTCCTCTCAATGCCATTTCTCTCATATTGGGTGGTCACAACATTACCTTGCTTGTTATTGATTACAATTTGAATAGTGCCACGGATACTGTTATGGTGAATGTTGTAGATACTATTTCCCCTGTGCTTGATTCACCTTCCAATATGGTGATTATTCGTGGTGATTGGAATGCACGGATTAGATGGACTATTACTGAAGCCCTTCCTCACAGATTCAATGTAACTCGCGACTCAACGATGATTATGTCCGGTAGTCTTCTAGCAAATCTAATAATTGTCAATCTTCAAACTTTGGACGAGGGAGTTTATTCTTTCACTCTAACAGTTGTGGATACAAGTGGGAATGCTGCTAGTGATACAGTCCTTGTCACAGTCAATGACGCATTGACTAATACTACGTCTTCAAATCCCCCTGACGACCCTGCTTGGTCAGGTCTTCCAACTGTTGATATGAGCACAGTCATGTTACTTGGATTTGGCTTCTTGATAATTGCTGTGGGATGTATGATATTGCGTAGTAGCAAAACAGAGAGCATGGCAAGTAACTACCAATACTACTAGTGTGCAGGAGAGAACGTTTCTTCGGAAACCCTCCTGTCACATTCTTTTCTTTTGCGTGATGCTATCTTATTACCGCCTAGCCTGTTCTGTTTATACACTTGGCTTCGATTTTTCGACAGAAGGTAATATACAGATATTATATATTAATGAATAATATGAACTAATCATATAGCGTCGGCATGTGGACATCATCCAATACCTCGACCGTTGCTCACTCTTGAGCAACAAACACACAGCGAATCTCCCCAACTCAACGATTTCTGTGCCGACGCAACCTCTCCTCTATGAATAGGAGTGATAGATGCCCAGTTCATTCTCACTTCTATTCACTGCTGATTTTGAAGCCTCCGCACCATATGGAATAATAATCATTCAGGTTCCATATGTACGAAGATTCTTGTTTCTATTATATTTCTCCGGATAGATTTCTCAATCATATCCGCCAAATCATGGCTCTCAATTAATGATGTCGATCCATCAATGCCACACGTCAACGATAAGATAAGCCCGGAAGCATCCTCTGCGATATGAACATCTATACACAAGCAATTATCCAGAGAATTAACATATTCCTTAATTTCCTGAACGAGCTTATCATTATCATCAGTGACATCTGTCGCAGATGATGTAGATTCAGATGCTTCAAGGTGAAGGGATATCGAAACAATCTCAGGCATCAATTTCCGCACTGATTCTTCGAATTCCTCAGAAATACGATGAGCACTACTTAAGGCCAAACTGGGTTTCATTTCAAGGTCTGCAATAAGATAAATTCCTTCACGCATCTGAAGGATTCTGACATTGTGAACACTGTCTATTTCAGGGTGACTTCTAGCGAGTGCAGCTAATACATCATAGACTGCATGTTTTCCTTCTGAACTGGAAATTCCTGATTTAGGCTCAATGTGAACAACACAATCTACATTTGTGGCAATCTTGGCGATTTCCTTCTCAACTAAATTCGCAATTACGTGAGCATCATCAACACTTGTTGCAGAGTCAACTGATACAACCACATCTACGAAAACATGAGATCCTGATGCCCTTGCTCGAACTCTGCTACAATCATACACTCCAGGGATGGATTCGCATATCTTGGCCACTTGCTCTTCTATACCCATAGGAGCCTTGTCAACCAGTATGTCGTAGGCTCTCTTGCCCAATCTAAGTGAAACAATGAATATGATAACCGACACACCTATCGCGGCAAGAGGATCTCCTATTGGGAAACCTAGTGCAACAAATGCTAGGCCAATGAGAACAACAACCGACGAGAGCATATCTGTACTGAAATGGAGTGCATCTGCCTCCAGAGCTTGACTCTGATGTTTCTCTGCAACATTGGATAGCATTCGGCTTCTTTCATAATCTAAGATAATGCTGAAAACCATGACCCCTATACCTAGTAGCGTTGCCTCCGCCCACTCACTCAAAGATATGCGTCGCCACGCCTCATAAATAATCCAAGCTGATGTGAACCACAGTATTATCGTTTCAGCAAGAGCTGAGAAATTTTCAATTTTCCCATGTCCATATGGATGGTCTTCATCAGGAGCTACTGCGGCTCGTTGAACAGCTACATAGGTTATTGCTGCTGCAATAAGGTCTAATCCACTATGCAATGCCTCAGATAGGATCCCAATTGAGTTGCTGAGAATCCCTGCTACTAACTTCAATGTAGTTAGCAGTAGTGCCGCTACGATTGACAGTGCAGCTGCTCGAGTAACTTCCTTTCTCTGATGCATATGGCTCACAAACAGCCTGCCTATGATGCTTGCCTTTAACGTTATTGAATTGTGCGAATTGCAAGGAAACTCATATTAGAGATTTTTTCTCTGACAGGTTAAGACTCTATAGGATATAGGGGCATTTTCCATGAGTGGCAACCTACGTCGAAAACTAACTGAAGCCGCAGAGAAGCTAAAAACTGAGGCAACAGAGAAGCTAAAAACAGCGTCAAGTACTATTATGCAGCGTGCTGACCATGAGAGAACCATAGAATGTGCAAGAGAAGCAACCGAGTTGAATCCACATGATTCTCATGTCTGGGTCGATTACGCCCTTGCTCTTCTTTTACTCAGAAGGAGGGAAGAAGCATGGAATGCATTCCAGCAAGGCATGGAGATTTCGAGTGGGCATCTAGATTCAATTAAATTCAGGTCAAGTACACAAGCTCTCCAGTTCATCAGAATGCACGAAGAGTACGGCGATTCTGCAGAAGCAGAAGAGCAGTTCACATTGTTTGCCAATCATTCGCCCCTCAATCCAGAAGGGTGGTGCGCTCTTGGAGAATTTTACATTCGGCATGGTAGATTAACAGATGCTAGTCTCTCTCTGATCAACGGTCTACATGAGGCTGAACACGAAACGATTTACCTGACCTTGGGCAAGGTTCATGCCCTTCAAGGGAGCATGAAACAAGCTAAGGAACGAGCTATTTGCGCTGTGGAGATGAACCCGACTTTTTTTGATGCTGTAATGTATATCGCTCTATTCTCAAATCGTTTGGGGGATAGCGAGAATGAAGAGAAAGCTCTCTTACATGCCCGGAGTTTGCTACAGAAGCATCCTGAACTGCAAACAAAATATGAAGAGATGCTCAGGCAGATTTCAGATACTAAGGTATCTATTTTCTGGCAAGAAGATATGCCACTAGTAAAAACAGCAATAGAAGAAACACTAGTGAATAAGTCGAAAGCAGAAACACCTCCAGCAGAATCGGTCGTGAAAGAGAAAGCAAAGGTGAGGATGAGGTCGATTGATGCTGTTCTACCGGCTTTTGATTCTGAGATGGAGCTAGTTCCAACCCCTGACCATGAAATACTAGCTGATTCTGAAATTGGACTCATTCCAATACCCGATGATCAGGCAGTACCTAAAGAGAAAACTGCTTTCATATCAGAAGCTGAGAGAGAAACGCCGTTAGAATCAGAGATGGAGAAAATTTCCATTACCAAAACTAAGCCCAAACTGGAATCCAAACCTAAAACCAAGTCCAAAAAAGAGCCCACGCCTAAACCCGAACCTGAACCGATGATAGAAGATGTACCAGCACCAAGTACGAAAGAATCAGGGACGCGTAAATCAGAGTTGAAAAAAGCAACGTTGGATGCTCCAAATGATCCGAATGCTTGGTACAATCTTGGGGAATACCTGCGTACCGAAAACGACCTTCTTGACAGTGAGATGGCATTGAAGAGAGCCATCATGATAGATCCTCTTCACTCTGATGCATTACAGAGTCTGGGAATGTTGCTACTTGCAACGAACCGAATTGAGGAAGGAGATATCATATTTCAGAGAGTTGCAGCTTTAGATCCTGCTAGTTCTGATTCATGGATCAATCTTGCTAGGCATCAGTTGGATAGTGGTGATATCCAGGCTGCAGGGGCTTCCCTCAAGAAAGCCCTTGATTCCAATTCAGAAGATTACGAAGCATGGCAGTTAGTTGCGCTTCTTCAAATCAAATCAGGAAAAATCAAGGATGCTGAGAAAGCTGCACGCAGAGCAATTTCCATTAATGAATCATACAAGGATGGCTGGAAGACCCTTGGTCAAGTTCTTGACACGAGAGGCAAGAAAAAGGGAGCTCTTGAAGCATTCGAGAGAGTTGCCCAAATCGACCCTGACGATTCTATTGCATGGTCTAATATTGGAGTGGCCCTTGCCAAAAACAAGAATCTCGATAAAGCCCTAAGAGCATTTCAGAGGGCTATTGATTTGGACTCCACGAATTTAGTAGCTTGGCGAAATATTTCGGCTTTATATCGTCGCCAAGGTCGAACAAGAGAGGCTGATGCTGCAAATGCTAAACTCCTTGATTTGCAGAGAATCAAAGGAAATGGTAATTCACACTGACCCTGACCGAATTCCAACTGTCATGCTAATAGCAAGGAAATTCATATTAGAGGAAATCCATAATCAGTTCACATATGGTAAGGATATGGGGAAAACAAACCGATGGGCAAGAATGAGATACCGGAAAAGGCTGCAAAACTGCTTGCTGCTGCTATTGCTAGAATGAAGGAAGCCGCTTTATCAGAAGTGCCGTCGGAGTTTTACTATGATGCAATTGAGTTGGCAAAGGAGGCAACATCACTTGCTCCTGAATCACCTCAAGTATGGATATCTTATGCTATGGCTCTGCTCTGTATTGAGGATCGTA
>CAYMLT010000249.1:0-5302 GCA_964391265.1 uncultured archaeon | reverse complement strand
CGCGATTACGACTGCATACACCGCTGTAGAGAGTGAGATTCCTCCTCCTGTGAATGTCAACGCAGCTGTCGTCACCACCGCGCCAGCATTGATGAGTCCCCCAATTATTGCTACGAACAGGAATCCTGCATCACTTGCCAATGCCTGAGCTACAAGTGATATGTACAGAATAAATCCGAAAACAGCAGCAAATCTTAGAGCTGCCCCGAATTCAAATGGAGAAACCAACTTTGTATCAATCTCTTCGGGCTCAATGCTATTGAACTTACTTCGTTCATAGAAAAGACGCACTAATCCTACAACCACCAAAATTGCCAGTGGAATTAGATAATAACTGATGATTTGAAAGGTTGGATCAAGAAGGACCACTAGGAGACCGTTTCGAAGAACCATTGCGAGATTCGTCAATATAGTTGAAACTGCAAAACGCCCCGGATTAGTTCTTCCTGTCTTCACATAGGTATCTGCAAGACTTGATACTGTAGCCTCACTATTTGCAAATCCTCCAAAGAATCCAAAGAAGTACTGACCTCGTTCCTTGTATTTCCTAACCAAGAGATAGTTTGCAAAACTAATTGAAAGCAGAATGACAATTAGGATATAGGTTGTGAAGATTGGAAACCCATCAGGTAGGCCTGGAACAGGTATTGTGTCTGGAACCAACGGCCAGAAGAATAGGATTACAACACCTAGCTCTGCTGCACTAATCATCTCTTCATGACTTATACCCGACACTGCTGCGGCAAGTTCATCCTTGAAACCAAGAACCAGGAACACCAGGAATGCAACCGTCATGGCAAGAATCGACAAGTTGCCTACTAGTTGACCTGCAGGTGGGGTATCCAATCCTACAAGTGTTCCCAGTACATAAGCTATGGCAAAAACAATAGTGGTGGTCATGCCCTTTCTCATTGATCTTATAATCTTCTGATATAGCTGAATTCCCACGAGAAGTAATGAAATCGCCGTTGCATAGACCAGCACGATTGGATTTTCAGAAACAATGAACGAATAAGCCGCTAATGTACCTAGCAAACTATGTAGACCAAAAGAGCGAACACCAATCGATCTATCTTGTTGTTCTGTCTTTTTTTGCCGTTCGAGACCTATAAGGCCTCCAACTGCAAAGCCTATGAGCAGTCTGAGTACTAATTCTGCACTCAGAAGATCTACACCATTCTGCAATATAGTTCACTGTCCGGAACTCTATGTTAGACTATGTCCCATTTTAAGGCTACTATTATGTCCTAATGGCAGCAAAAAAAAAGAATCGAAAGACTGGTTTTCTCATACCAGTCTTGTATGCTTCAATAGCTCGGAGAGAGGAATGTCGAAAAACTCTCCGGTGGGAAGAGTTCTTCGTACTGTCATCGGAAGTATACCTGAAGCAAGCTCTACTTCTGCCAAAGCAAAAAGCCCTGAAGGCGCTTTGGACATGTCAACAAGAACAGGTGCTCCCATTGAGATTTGTAGCGCGCGAGCTCCGATGATTCGTGCCTTTTCAAACCTTGTCAGCCATTTTGGACCAGCATTGATTCCCAAATCGGCCTTCTCCTTCTCCAATCCTGTAGACAGACTGACTCTTTCGAAGGCTTTTGTTATTTCTGCAGAAGGCGGGAGCTCGATCTTTTCAGGATCGGGCTCTTGTGCCTTTTTCCGCTTTGACTTTTTGGCTTTGCCAGTTACGTCAACAACCCCAGCCTCGATTAGTTCAAGTAAGCCTTGAGCTTCCTCAATGATGGCTTCAGCTTTCGACACACTGAATCCAGAAACTGCTACAGCTAATTCCTCTGGGTCAGCTTCTGCAATTTTGGTGATTGTGTCATACTCCTTTTCCACGAGCTTTACCGCATTCTTGGGGCCAACGCCCTGGATGTTAGTGAGTATTTCAGCTTTCTCACTCGGCGAGGGCTCTTCAGAACTCTCTTCTTCTGGCTCTTCTTCATCATCCTCTGTGATTTCGAGTTTGGGGTCTTCTGACATGAGTTCGCACACCTGCTATAGTATGTTTGATTCTTTCTATTCCTCATCATCCATTCCGCCGGGGCCGCCGGGCATTCCACCCATGCCTCCACCGCCGCCACCCTTGGAGCTGATGACGTCATCTATCTTAAGAATCATCTGGGCTGCTTCAGCAGCTGACATGACGATTTGTTTGTTGACTAATGAAGACTCGACTACTCGAGCGCTTTTCATGTCACCAACCTTACCTTTTCCGATGTTAACTCCATAAGTGGCTTTCCCTTCGGCATGTGCTGCTCTCAAGGCAACAAGAATGTCAATAGGATCCAGTCCTGCGTTCTCTGCAAGGGTTGTTGGTAGACCTTCCACGGCATCAGCAAAAGCGTTTACTGCATATTGTTCTCTACCCTCAAGGTTTGATGCAAAATCCCTCAGGTTCATGCTTATCTCGCAAGCAAGTGCACCTCCACCATAGGATATCTCAGGATGAATTACTACATCACGTACAACATAGAGTGCATCGTTTAATGCTCTATCAACTTCATCTACTATGTGATTGGTTCCTCCTCTCACAATAATGGTAGCAACTGAAGAGTGCGGGGTGCCTTCGATGAAGAGCATCTTATCCTCACCTATTTCCTTCTGTGCAACAGATTTGGCTTTACCAAGATCCGCTGCTGTGAGATTCTGCAATTTTGAAACGATTTGTGCGCCTGTTGCTTTGTGAAGTCGTTCGATATCTGACTTCTTTATTCGACGTACCGCCATGATTCCGTTCTTTGCCAAGTAATGCTGGGCAACGTCGTCTATTCCTTTCTGGGCAATAACAACGTTGGCTCCTGACTCGACGATTTTCTTGACCATATCCTTGAGCATATTCTCTTCTTCATCAAGAAAACTCTGCATTGCCATGGGATCTGTAATGGAAATCTTTGCATCGAATTCTGTCTTTGTGACTTCAATTGGTGATTCCAAAAGCAGAATCTTTGCACCCTGGATTTTCTTTGGCATGCCTGGATGAACAATCTCCTTGTCCAACACAATACCATGAACTAATTCAGTATCTGATACTGGGAGTCCCTTTTGCTTCTGACGGGGAATGTTATCCATGTCAATGTCTTCGTCACCCTGGCGGTCTTTTGAAACTTCAAGAATGGCATCTACAACAAGACTCGCTAGCTCTTGGCTATAGTTGGCAACGAACTTGCTGGACATAGTTGTCATTGCTACATCCATAAGCGTTTTCCTGAATGAGGCATCTGCAGGGTCAACTTTCTCCGAAACTTCTTCAATAACTTTGAGTGCCCTCTCTATGGCTTTTCGGTATCCACTGATTATGGTTGTTGGATGAATGTTCTGGTCGAGAAGCTTTTCTGCTTCCTTGAGTAGATTACCGGTCAGAATTGCTGCTGTAGTTGTTCCATCACCGACTTCCGAGTCTACTGTCTTCGCCACTTCAATGACCATCTTTGCTGCGGGATGCGCAACATCCATCTCCTTGAGAATTGTAGCCCCATCATTGGTGACTGTTACATCTCCGAAGGAGTCTACCATCATCTTATCCATGCCTTTTGGCCCCAAAGCAGATTTGACTGCCTCAGAAATAACAATTGCCGCCATGATATTGTTCCTCTGCGCGTCACGGCCACGCGTCCTCTCTGTGTCTTCACGTAGAATGATTACCTGCTGTTGATTATTACTCATCGTTTTATTCCTCCATGGTATAGATAGCTATCTCTAATTTCCATGCGCCAAACAAAACTGTACATGCGCTTCCGGCTAAATTTCACATTTAAACCTTAGCTTAGGACTCGTAGAATCCTCGGTCATTCAACAGAAGGTCGGCGCAAAACCACATTATCTCCGATTCTTGCCCCGACTGAAGATGCGATGTGCGGACACTTCGCACGGATGAAGTAGTATGTTTCCACTCCAATCTCTCGTTGAATCTCAGGAAAACTTTCGACATTGGCCTGTCCTTTGGAGATTACCAAATCACAAGTAGCAACCAGATCTAGAAATCCCTTGCTTACCCATCGTCGTGGAGTGCCGTGTGCCCAACCGCCAGTGTCTGCTATTTCAGCTAACCTCTCAATTTCTGATCCTGCAATATCTGACCGTGTCGCATCATTAATCATTGCTTCTCCTTTGACAACGAATGTTGTTCTCCATCCAAGGTCTTTGAATAGCTTCAATAATGGGATATCGAAGTGCGTTTCTCCTGCATTATCCGCAAGGAATACTATGTGCCCTTTTTGTGTTAGCAAGCTGTGCCACAGATGCTTGCTATCATCGAGATCAAATCCATGATCTAGGATTGAGTTATAGACCTCTACTAATGAATCTAAGTCAGGAGTATGATATGCAGTGTTAAAATCGATAAGATTACCAGCAATGGAGGCGGCTAATGCAGCTCGCAGTTTTTCATAGCCCTCAAATCTTTCAACTGATTCTTCAATAAAGGGAAGCGCTCTCTCAGCAGCCTCGATGCTTCTATTTTTTATTTGAAGATAGGGGTCGTGGTTCTTACATCTTTCGTATAATCGCTGGTAAAGGTCCACAGAGAGAATAAGAGGCTCTAGTTTTTTTTCAAATCCTTCAGCAATTATCCGATATGCAAAGGTGAACAGGCTAATTTGATCTTCCTTTTTTTCTGCAAGCAGTGGAATGAGGATTTGTAGACTATTCAGAATACATGCAGAACATTCCGGGATTAGAGGTACTGTGATCTGCCTATCTTTCAGTAGCGTCTTCCTCCTCAGAGGGAGCACTTTCAAGCACCATTAAATAAGCATCTTCACCATCACGATAATACCCTTTGAGAACTCGCAGAATCTTATAGTCGAGCTTCTCGTAGATACTAATCGCTTCTTCGTTTGTCTTTCTTACTTCAAGAAAGAATTCAGAGGCACCGTATTCTCTCATGCCTTTCATTGCTGCTTGAACCAAAGCAGATCCGACTCCGTGATGTCTATATCCATTCTTCACGGCAATCGAAACAACGTGACCTTTCTTCACTGGCGCTCGCCCAAAACTTGAGATTCCTCTTTCGATGCGGCACATAATGTATCCACAAATGCCGTCTGAACATTCTGCAACGATGAATGCTTTCGGGGCGTGATGATAAAGCCCAATGAAGAATTGGTCTGGATAATTCTCAGGGAGGCAAGTTCTATTTATCTCAACAACTGCATCAATATCTTCGCGTTCGAAGTGCCTTACAGTATATTCTTGAAGCATACTAATCCCTGATTTGATTATAATTATTATTCACAAAACTTTGGTCGCTTTTTATTCGTTACGCAGTAGACAAATTCATGCAAAATGAATGTTTTGCTAT
>CAYMLT010000248.1:0-5324 GCA_964391265.1 uncultured archaeon | reverse complement strand
GCTCTTGCTAATTTTTGTATTTCTTCGGAAATACGAAGAGGTGGTGACACTGGCAGGAGAAGGGCGGAACACAGAAGTTTCTTGCAGTTGAGGTTCACTCACCAAAATGTAAGAAACAGGTTATACTCCTTAAACATGGCATAGAGCACAAACTACTATATCAGGGATGAAAAAAGTGACATCAAATGCAGTAAACTGCAAAGGACATTCTACTAGTTGCAATCCCAAGATATTATGTTTTAAGAGTTGTGGAGTGTGACAAGATTTTCAGATGTTTCAATCGTTCGATTATTCCTTCGTTTTATGATTTCTCTCATTATCACAACACTACCAACAGCAACACAGAATATGATGGATGGGAGAATCAAGATGAAAAGTCTTTGTCCTGGAATCTCCAGCCATACCACCCTAGTGGATGATATATCCCAATTGCCCAACGTATCGTTTGCCCACACGTAGAAATCGATATTCCCTGTTCTGAAACCACTTACTGTGCATTGATATGGATAGGTACTAGTCGGTTCGACAATTTCCATTTCATGGACTGTCCATATGGCGGTTTCGTCATCCCTATATTTTGTATACAGCAGAACTGTATCCACTTCTGATATATCTGATACGCTTGCTCTAAAAGTGAATGAGTTATCGGGTGCATCAAGTACGTGCTCATACATTAGATTTGCTTCCAGATTGATCACCGGTCCAAGAATATCGATTGTGAATTCTGACGGATACCTGTCAATACTTCCCGCTTCTCCTGGAATGGAATATGTGGTATTATCTCCCAAATCACTCCAGCTATTACCAATTGATTCATTATCATCCCAGAGATTGTTTTCGAGACTCCCATCTTTAGCATTATATTCTCCACAGTATCCTATTTGATTGCCATAGATCATGTTGTTCCCCCACCGATCTTCAATCCAGATACCAATGTCTTCACATCCAGCAATAATATTGTCGGTGATAGTTCCATTCGCTCCTAAATGATGTATACCATAATCACAATAGATTACCGTATTATCAGAGATAGTCACATTGTGCAATGCTTCAGATCGAATGCCACTCTGACCACCGCGAACGTAGTTTGATGATATTTCCACATTTTCCCCTACTTCTATTACAATGCCATCTCTGCAATTTATGCTATTGTTTAGAATTTTCGTTCCATTACAGTTGAACATATTCATTGATAAACCTGTACAATCGAATAGGCAATTGATTATTGTTGCATGTACCAAATTAGAGAATCGAAAACCACTTCCTTGATTTATACTTGATATGATACAATCTCGAATCACAAAGTGGCAATCAACATCCGATATACGTGCTGCGTCATAATATGGACCCTCTCCATTGGAGATGATATGAACTCTTTCTAATAGGTAGGGATCCTCAATTGTTCCACTACCTGACCAGCCTGTCATTCCGAACGTTCTCTCACTTGTGATTATGATTGGATCAATTACATCGTATTCCTCTAATCCCTCCCTGGAGAAATGTAGTGATTCTCTCGTTGTTACTGAAGCATTGGTTAATACCTCCGAATTGATTGGATTCGATAGGAGAATCCCTAGAACTACAATGGTCAAACATACTGAAACCAATCTCACGCCATTTCATCCCTCTTCCTTTTCACTGGTATCTATAGTTCCGATTATCATAATTCTAGTCTTAGAACAAGTATTGTTGTTGTTGTGTTGACCAGCTCACATATTGAGGAGATACATCATGCGAAATGAGATGCGCCTCTGATTTGCACACTATTGAATGAATTCTGGTACATAACCCCAGATAGTACTAGCAATCTCATTAGCTGCATTTCCATTCTCTCTATTGGTCAATACTATGACTCCACAATTAGTTTCCGGATTGAATGTCATTCCCGTAGCGACTCCTGGACCACTACCTCCATGTCCCCAAAGTGGATTATAGTATTGCAGACAAAAACCATAACCTTGCGATAGTTCGGGGTAATGCAGTGTCATAATGGTCCGTACACTGGTACTATTAAGAATGCCATTTCCATTGTAGGTTCCATTGCACATCAGCATCGTTAGAAGATGTGCCAATTGCACTACACTTGTCCGAAGAAAGCCACACGGATAGACGGGTGATCCATAATGTGCAATTGGAATATACTGCGTCCCACTGTAGTCATACGGAGTTGCAATGTTCTCTTCCTCCAAGTTTTCCAATCGCCAAGAGGATTCAGACATATTCAATGGTGTGAAGATACTCTCTTGGCAATAGTCCTCAAAACTGGTTCCAGTTATCACTTCTATCAGATACGCAACAAGTGTAATTCCAACATTGGTGTATTCAAAACTGGTTCTGGGAGCCGTATCGACATAGTTGATGGAGTTATAGTATTGGCCCCCTACAGTAAGATATTCCTCTGTGAACTCGCTCAATGGAATTTGTGAATCACCTATTGATTGGAGTGGACCAAGAATATTCCAGTTATCTCGAATTCCAGACACATGGGAAAGCAACATTCTTGGTGTAATGTTGTAACCAGGATATGATGGATGCACGACATCAAATGAGAGGTAATCATTTACATTATCATCAAGGCCGATAAGGCCCTGCTCATATAGCTGCATGAACGCAACCCCCACGACCACTTTGGAGATTGATCCTAGCATAAAGAGAGTATCTCTAGATATAGTAACGTTCCGGCTTATATCAGAAAAACCATAGCACCCGATCCAGGTAATGCTTTCGCCATCGACAATGCATGCAGCAACACCGGGAACATATCCATCCGTCATTATCTCAGTTATTGCATCATCCAAATGATTCGAAGGAGTGGAGCCATCGATGTCCCCCAAAACAACCAATGAAATGGCGCTAACGCATATTATCACGATTACAATCAATGCTAAAACTGGCTTCCTACTTGCCATTATCTAATCCTCATGTTCCATCGGCACCAGCCTCTGATATCTATAAAGTGGTCAGTTCAGCGCAAGAATCTGTACAACCAATCAATCACCATTGTTACATACTCTTATGTTCGATAGCACTAGAAAAATCCCAGAGGAGAAGTAGATTTGTCAAGACTGCCATTCAACTGGAGCAAACTACAATCTGCTGATGATATGGATGTAGGGCGTCATTTCGAATACGATTCCTATGCAGCGGAGATGTTCAAAAGGTGGCTCCCCAAACTCCCAAAGAATGCCAAAATACTGGAGGTCGGGTCCGGAAGTGGCTTCTTCACTGGAAAACTCAACTATCTCTATCCAAATGCAGAAATCACATGCCTTGAGCCTGACCCATTCCTAAGAGATGCGCTACAGCGCAAATTTCCAAAGAAAAAGATACTAGAGTCGCCAATTGAAACAGCTGGTATTTTTCCAGAATCATTTGATTTGGTCATTACGCACATAGTGATACATAACCTTCCTAAACCAATGGTTGCACTCAAGCAAATGAGGGACGCAGTAAAATGCGGTGGATTCATTGTCTGCATTGAACCTACGACAGGATACAGACATATCCTTCCTGATGAACGCATAAGCAAAGCCCTTGACACTCTAGGGGAATACTCAAGGATAATGGCTCGAAAACGTGATGAAGCAATGAAACTTGGATTCGAGAGGAAGAACCCATATTCATACTCCTATCCTGAATTCTTTGAGGAACTAGGATTAAGCAGTATTAGTTCCTATGGATGGTGTTCTGTCTTCACATTATCTGATTCTCGATTTGATTTCGATCATCGAAAGATGTGGATTTCTCGCAGAAAACAACTCCTTCTCGATAAGAGGAAAGAAAGAACGGAGATTATTGTTGATGCAGGAATGAATCTTGAAAGAATCAACGAGGCATATGAAATCCTTCTGGCGTATTTTGAGACTCTTGAAAGTGCAAGTGAAGAGGAACTCTCTCACATACATGAACAAGAGATAGCCAATCGAATAATAACGATTGGTCAGAAAGTTTGATTAATCATGAGACCAAAACGAGTCTTCATCGTCGAACTCGTCAGAGCCACCTTCGCGCTTTTCTTCTCGCTCGCGATCAGTAGTCCCTTCGACTTCCACTTTCTTTGCTTTTTCAACAATCTTGACAAAGTCCGCATGGGTTCTGAGAGGTATTGTGTGAGGGCTATCAAGAAGTTCAACAATGAGTTCTTCCTTGGCTGAATCAACACGAGTAATTCTAGCTCTCTCGCCCTTGAATGGTCCTGATGTAAGTTCTACAACATCGCCAGTTCCAAGGCCTTCTGCAGCTGGTGGAGGTACAAGGAATTTGTCAATCTCTGCGAAGGAAACCTTTCCACCTACTCTTCCTCGAACATGAGGTACTCCGGAAATAGCTATCTCAACATCTCGGAACTCCAATGTTTCGAGAAAAACATATCCTCTTAGCGTTTCAGGAACCAGGATTGCTTTGACACGGCCCAATAGTTGATTTCGAGAAACAAGCTTCGGGTCACCTGATTTCTTAGCCTTCTTGCACTTTTTCATATGTGTCTTTGTATCTTTCTCTGTTGGAAACTCTTCATTGCACCAAGGACATGCGTACACATCTGTTTCCCCAACCACTGCGGTAGTAATTAGGTCTGTGACACCGCGCTCTTGTCCAATAGTGGTTCTGACTGCGTAGATACTAGTTTTTGATTGCAAGCTTAGGCCTCCAAATTCTTAGAGAATGTATCATCCACCGGAGGAGGCGGCAACGCCCCAACCTGATGTAATAGTGGTCATCAGAATCTGAATAAGGAAGCTCATCATACCGACAGCAAACATTGCGAGGATGCTTACTTTTGTACTCATCCAGAGTTCGCTTCTTGCTGGCTTTGTTGCCAACTTCAAGATACGTCTGCTGCTTTTTATGAACCCGGTTATTCCCATTGTTAATTCACGTTCCTGTTTCAAACTGCGACAAACAGTTTGTGGACTGAACTGCTCTCAGCAAAGGTCTTCTTTTAACCATTCCTCTAGGTCAAGGGATGTACGCTACTAGCTCAGTTTCGTGATGCCTAGGTCAGATTTCAGGTCATCAACAAGTGGCGAAACGGGTTCAGAACCTGAATCAAATACATAAGGTGAACTTACCCCCGAGGCTATGATGGTGACCCTTAGTCTATCTTCTAGCTCAGGGACAATTAACGCACCGTATATAATCTCTGCATCAGGATTTGCTTGTTCAGTAACTAATTCTACTACGCGCTTGGCTTCCCTGAGTTGAAGATCGGAACTACCACTGACGTTTACTAAGATATTGCGAGCATTCTCAATGGACACATCAATAAGAGGATTCTTCAGAGCATTATAGACGGCTTCTTCAGCCCGTTCCTCTCCTTGACCTTC
>CAYMLT010000247.1:3403-5348 GCA_964391265.1 uncultured archaeon | reverse complement strand
TAACAAAGGATCCGAAGAGTCCCAATGGAATCGTGGTATTGTTGTGGGTTCCCGATCGATACAGCTTGCTACAACTGATTTTCCTGATTTGGGTTGAAATGGCATTAATGGACGAAGACCCGCTTTAGCTAGTTCAGGAAGGAATTCATCAAATGTGACACCAGCTTCAACCATGGCAACCTTGTTCTTTGTGTCGACGCGAAGTATCTTCTTCATTCTACTAAGGTCAACAATAACTAAATCCTCCACCTCCGGAGACGAAGCATAATGCAACCTTGGAGGTCCTGAGCTAACTACGCATATTCCAAAGGGTGTTTTGTTTGCAAGATCCACAATACTCTGAATTTCCACGCTGGTCAATGGCCAGACAACACAAAGGGGAGCTGATCCCTTCTCGGAAGTATAATTCGCAAAAACTTCCTGTTCAGATGACACTCTACTTGGTTCGAGAATATCACCCAATTTCTTGGTGATTAGGTCTGTCATAATCCTTGCCTCGTCTATGCATCTTTGATTTTTGGTTCACGATGAATCTCTGATTTTGGTTAGTTGTTGTCGTACAAGTTTCAATTTGTCTAACAGGACTCTTTTCCTGTTTGTAAGGAGTTGTTTCTGAACATCTTTATCGGGTATTTCCTCTATTGCCTCTAGAATTGCTGTTTCAGGATTGATATCGTCTATCCCGAGTTCATAGAGACCCTGTAGTAAACTCTGCATAAACTCAGATGGAAGCCTCTCTGCGGCAATTTTCATGAATTGATAGTTAAAGAGAACATACTCCTTCACGAGGTCTCGTGGGTCTTGTAGAAGATGAAGACCATCCTTTGTCAGGTTGTAATAGGTAGTATCTTCGACTGCTTCCTCAGAAATGAGTCCTTTCTTGACCAGGGTTTTAAGGGCGGGATAGACAGTTCCGGTTTTTGGAAGCCAAATCCCTTCAAAATCCTCCCGGAGGTTCGTGAGTATCTCGTAGCCATATTTGGGTCCTTCAAGCAACTGCATGAAAATTAAAAGCTGCATAGGAGTGATTTTTCCTCCTGTTGGAAGAAAATGTCGGATACTCATAAAGCCACATCTTGCTAGGTAGATTTCTACGCAGTTGCATTATACCTAGTTATAAGCACGTTGTAGACAAATCATCTTTCTATCGGCAATCAACGAATTTGCCAAATTGATTCGGCATTAGTGAGTGCCTTTTTGTAAGAGCGGTATGTAACGTGAGTTTATAGTAAGAGAATAAGAGAATATTAGTGTTTAATGCCAAGTTGCAGTCGTGTAACGGGGCATAAACAAAACCCTGGCGTCATTAATGGACCTTTACCCGTGTTATTCTCATCTCCTCACCGTGTTCGGCAATGACGCTGGGCCCATTCTTCTTAAACATGACTTAGCTCAAATCTTGGTCCACCATAATATTCCACAATCCCGAAATAGAGAGGTTTTCTACGAAGATGCTCATCATCCTATTTCACTCTGAATTGCCGAGCTATTAGGATATCTTCATTTATGCTAATATTACATATGAGGATAATAAGAGTTGTCGAGTGGAGAAATCCAAAGAATTCGGAATTCAAGAGCCGCTGAACAAATCGAGATTATAGGAACTTGTCCATGTCTGAGATCTACAGATGGAGAGATTACTTGCATAAATGGTAACATAATAGAAGAAGTTGATTCAATTGCAGTACACCCTGACCTTATCATTCTATCAGAAGATGATTTAGTTCAAGAGGGGGAAGGTGAATTACCAATTTGCTATGGATGTGTCCAAATCAATCAAAGCGATGGACAAGTTCATTGTGCTTCCAGGAAAATTCCAATTCAAATCAGAAATCATAGAACTTTACAAATAATTGAAAAACCTGAAGAACTTCCGATTGGAAGTCCTTTCGTGATTTTAAAAACAAATATAAAACAAGATCAAATAAAAGTAATTTGCGATCAA
>CAYMLT010000247.1:0-3393 GCA_964391265.1 uncultured archaeon | reverse complement strand
CGCTATTCAACTGACCAAGATGTTTGTGCATCATGTCTTTACAATGTACTAAATGCTTCGTATAATGAAGAAGGTGGTAATGTCGCGCCAACCATATAATAGTGTTAAACCGAAACTAAAGCCAAAGTAGCACCGAGAAGAAAAGGTGCCCTCATTCACACACTATGAAACCTAAAAACTAACTCTCATCTTTAAAAGCTTCAAAGACCAATTTCTTTTGGGCTTCTTTCATATCGCTTATTCTCTTTCCAATTTCTCGCACATTCTCATAGAGTTCCATCTGAGAAGAGATCCCCTTTTCAACATAGGCAGATACTGCCGCGGATCTGCTGTTGAAAATCTCAAGTTCAACAAGGGCATCTAAAATCTCTACAAGATCAGAACTTAGACGAGTCATGACATGCACTTCGCGCTTCTTCAGCTCGAATTCTTCAGAATAGAGTTCTCCAAGGATTCGTTCCTTGATCGTTGTCTGCGCTTGCCCCCCAGATTGTTTGTCTTTCTTTTCAGACATTCTAATTCACCAATTAATATGTACCAGGCACATACATACTATAATGCATATCCCCTTAATAATATTTTTCATTATGGTAATACGATTCGCAACATTAATAAGTTGTCAGATGTAATACTATTAATATAAGACCTTGAAATAAAACCGAAAGGTGAGGTTGAGAAAATGGATCATCTGGATAAAGCCCTGCTACTAAAACTCCTCTGCAACTCGAGAACTTCTTACAGGAAGCTCGCATCCGAGATGGGAGTAACATGTCCTACCATTAAGAGGAGAGTGGACCAGCTCATGGAAGCAGGGATAATTGAGAGATTTACTGTAGAACTATCACAAGAAACCCTAGGTGTATCGTGGGCTTATGCAGAGATAGTTACAGACCTCTCAGAGAACAGAGATGATCTAATTCATGAAGTCTGTGGTCATAACGCCACTCAGGAAATCTTTGCGGTAGGACCTAGGAGATACATAGCATTTGCTGAATTACCATATCCTGACGGAGCCTACGAATATGGCAGGTTCCTAAGAGGAATCAGTGGCGTTCAATCAGCAGAGCTCGTACCAGCAAAGCAGATTCCAAGTAGCCAACTCCCTCGTCACTGCAAATATGCATCTAAGGGCAGGAAAGCGGAATTCAACGCTCAACAAATGAATGTCTTGGAACATTTGACTGATGATGCTCGAATGTCTATTCAGGATCTATCTGAGAAAACCGGATACAAGCCAAAGCGCGTTCGTCGCATACTGAAGGAACTCCATGAGAGTGAAGCTGTTCATTTTACTATCTCAATGAACAACACTCCTGAAAGTTGCATTAGCTTCATCCTGAAGATAAGCTTCAAAGAGGCAAGAGTAGATTCAACAGATATTACTTCCTGGATAGAAAATGAATTTCCCATGGAATATTGGATTTCGTTCCTATTGGCAAGTAAGCCAGTATTGGTCAACTATATGACAACTGATAATCTTTCAAAGATAGAAACCATAATCCGCAAAATGAAAGCGTCAGAGTACGTTGATGATGTGGAAACTATGTTGATCTATCATATAGAAAAAAAAACTGGAAACGGGTTAGGCATTTCCCGAGATGCCTCACCCGCTAAAGCCATCGGAATAGTCGCAGTTCCGATTCCGTCCTAATCCTTATGATATAGACTGTTTTTAAAGAACAATTTAGTAGCGTAGAGATTGCGCCCGCTTTTGCATTTTTTTGGGGGGTAATCAGAGGAGTAGTGATAAATGGCCACTTTGTAACGTTGCTCCTTTACATTGTATCCATTGCTACCATTTCTTATCCCATTATGGAAATACCCTTCCTAACACGATTCTATATCCTTTCTCTACTATGTATTAACTAACCCACCCTTGAAGAAATGCAAGGGTGGAGTGTGGTGAAAATATGAATAAGAGAAAAACTCGCATGGTTGCAATTGGACTAAGCTTGAGCTTTGTCGTGTGCGCTTTGTCTGTTGGGATTCTTGCTGGCATGAACGGGTTCTTTGCTTTCTATGACGGAAACGATCCGGCTGTCTATTCCGACCCGGATGTTCTAGATTTCAGAACAAATGAACCTCAGGCATATGCAAATCCTGACGTACTTCCTCACAGGACTAATACACCAAGCGTGTGGGCTGATCCCTATGTACTCCCATTTAGGATTATCAGTCCGTTCTAATTGCGAAAACGGCCTCCGACTAGCGTCGCGGTCATTGTGACGCTAGTCATTTTTCTTTCATATTTGAAGAAACAACGTGGTGAAAATAATGGATCCGATTGACAAGAAGATCATAACAAGACTGCTCGTGAATAGCCGAGAATCCTTCAGAAGCATCGGCAGAGAATTCGATGTTTCATGTCCTACTATCAAGAATAGGGTCGATAGATTACGACAATGGGGAGTGATTCAGCAATTCTCAGCAGAGCTGTCCCAGGAGGCTCTTGGGCTTGATTGGGTGCTAATAGAACTCACGGCTAGCCAGAAACAGAGCAAGGCGGATATTCTTCAACAGCTTGCTGAGAACAAATGCATTGGAGAAGTCTTAATGCTGGGTAGCGGGAAATACAATGTTTTTGCAGAAGTATGTCCAAGTGAGAGAGGTGAGCTTATTTCCTGTATCAACAGACTGGATATAGAGTCTTGCACTGTCTCTGATTTAATTCAGATTCGAAATGGAGTCATAGATGGTGACTGCAAGTTCACTACTAGAGGTAGCAGAATCAAGCTGACAAGAAATCAAGTAGCTGTTCTCAGGCAATTAACAATGAATGCTAGAATGCCTGTTAACCAGATATCAGATTTGACTGGACTCACTGCAAAATCAATTCGAAGGGTGATACAGCATTTTGTTGAGTGTGATGCGATTCATCTCACACTGAGACTGAATCTGCCATCATCTGGTAAGGTCAACTTTCTGATACGATATGGAATGAATGAGAGTACGACTGGTCCAATGGATGCCACAGGGCTGGTGACAGACCTCTACCCTGAGGAACATTGGTTCACCTTCTATGAACCGGAAACCAATGAGATGGTGCATTACATGACTGCAAATAATGTGAGAGATGTTGAAAGCATTACACAGGAAATAAGGCATCTTCCACATTCCGAGGATGTAGACACCCAGATCATCTACAGCTCAATGAAGGCTGAGGGGAGAACTCCAGGATTCATTCACAATCTACTAAGAAATGGGTATGGAGAATCTAGTGGAACTCTATCACTGTTGGATAATAGAGCAGCACAATCATATTAATTCAGACGGGGTTCAGCGCAAAGCGTTGAATCTCGACCTATTTCTTCATTATCTGTGTAATTGCTATTTCTAGGACCTTAGAACACCTTTGTAGATAGCCAAAAATCAGCGTTTCAAAACAAATGATTG
>CAYMLT010000246.1:0-5351 GCA_964391265.1 uncultured archaeon | reverse complement strand
TGTGGACCAAATCAACCACGATATGATCAATTATGCAGGTGAGAAGGGTCTCGCAGTAGCGATTATGGGGACCGTAGGTGGTGGTCGCTTAGGAGGGTCCGATCTCCCCGAAGAAATGAAAGAATGGCTTTCTCCGGCAGAAAAAACTTCGCTGATCTGGCATTCAAATTTGTAGTGAGTGATCCCAATGTATCAGTTGCCTTGTCAGGTATGGGTTCTAATGAGATGCTGGATGATAACTTGAAGATCACCTCAAGAGATGATTATGATCAGGTAACTAATCAAGAAAGAATCTCCATTGATAGTATTGCAAATAAATTCAAGGAACTTTGTGATCTTGTTTGTACTGGTTGCAGATACTGCGAACCTTGTCCCAATGAAGTAAACATCAGCTTCATTTTCAGCCAGCTTCAACGCTACCAAATCTATGGTATTCGTGATCAAGCAAGATACAACTATTCTGTAATAGGTAGCGTACCTTGGGCTGGAGGCAAGAATGCCACTGCTTCCGCCGAATGCGGTGAGTGCTTGGATAAATGCCCTCAGAGTATCGATATTATTGAACAACTGAAGAATGCACACGATATTCTCTGCAATCGATAATCATCAAAGACCTCGGAATCTACGAGTTGTATTTTCTTCGGCATGGTTCTCTGCCAAAATTGGGAACAAAGAGATGTACTATAGTGGAACGCAGATAGTCCTCAGAATGCTGGATTCCTTGTGAATTCATTCATTGGTGGGAATCCAGATTGATGGAGCATTAGGCATGGTTTTTATGTGTGCATAAGAACCATCATTTACTCATGACATCCGAAGCACTACACGATTATCTATCTCAGAGATTTTCTGAATGGTCCAACATATCCATTAGAAATCTGCAGGATATTACATCTGGCTGGGAAACGAAGATTATCTCGTTTGATATTGAGTTCTCTTCTTCTGAATCCCTCGAGCAGCGCTCTTGGATAGCTAGAGCCTATCCTGGAACACCTGGGGTGGAAAGGTCAAGCTTTGAATTCGAGCTACTTCACACGCTTCATACATTGGACTATCCTGTACCCAATGTAATTCTATTAGAAACTGACGCAAAATGGCTAGGAAAACCATTCATCATTATGGATCGAATAGATGGTACTACAATGTGGGAAGCGATGGAGTCGGGAGGCGAGAATGTAACCAATGAGATGGTTCAAGAATTAGGTCACCTATTTGTCAGGTTGCATAATACTGATTGGTCAAAGGCTTCGCAAGTCCCTAAGATCTATTATGAAACCAGTCCCCGCGATATGTATCTCCGAAACATAGAAGGAGTGCGTGATTGGATTGCTCGAGAGGGAATAGAGTTTCTTGTCCCACTTTCCAATTGGTTAGAGGACAATTACAGCTCAATAGAATTCGAACGATATTCATTATTGCACGGGGACTTCCACCCAATGAACATCCTGATTGATTCTAGAGGTGTTTCATATGTCATCGATTGGACAGCCGCAAAATTAGGGGATTACAGAAGCGACTTAGCGTGGTCATTAATGTTGGCATTCTTGCATTGGGATGAGAAGTTCTCTGGTCTAATCCTAGAGTCATATGAAGCGGCTGCTGGATTTAAAGTTCCGAATATCGACTATTTTATTGTTGAAGCATCTATCAGAAGATTTTCAGATGTTTTTCTCTCGATGAGGGATGGAGCAGAGACAATGGGGATGCTTGAGGGAACTGCTGAAGCTATGCTTTCATCTCTTCCCTTAATGACGAAACTTCACGATTTGATTGAGCCGATTACTGGATTTCGAATAATGGAATTAGATGAATATATTGAACGAATATCCCACACACTCTAAGTTCCTGCATACTCAGACGAATCAACCTTCGATGTAGTTTGGGGCTTTTCAATTTCTCGCAAATACCACCATCGTTTCAGTTCCTTTACCTATCCGCGAACCACCAATTCCAAGATTACAATGTCGCTTTGACCGCACTTGGACCTTTTTCACCTATGCTCGAATTCTAGAAGCTCTTCCTTTCTTGGATACTTCGATTTTTCTGACAGATTTTGCACCCCTCCCCAAATCATTGGGTATTGAAAGGCATTAGACATTTCACGCTCTTACGGATTATGGGTCTTCAAAAATCACATTCATTGAAAGAACGGTTCAAACCGGGCGTTCTAAGGCTTCTAAAGATACTGGGGAAAAGGGAAATCCACATGATTCTAATAATCGTAGATATAGCAGCAAGGGCTGAACACAATTGATGCTGTTCCTGATTCTAGAGTGCCTTAAGCTGAATGCCCAGCTCTGCTTGAATTTTCTTAATCTGTGCCCGGCAGTCCCGTACTCGATCATCGTTGAGATGATACATAGGCTGTCTCATATCTAGTAGGTTTGGGATTTTCCTGCAGAAACTCTGTTTCAAAAGCTTTCTCAATGCAAAGCTTACGGTCCGAGCTGGGAGGTTTGCCTTGCTTGAGATTTGCTTGGGGCTCATTGGGCCTGCTACCTTCAATTGATCCAGAATGATGATTGCGCTCCTTGGAAGATCTACAGACAACATGGTCCTCACGTACCTTGAAGTGCGTTTACCAGTGACCTCAGTCAACTGGTCCCTACCAGAACTCCCGTGTTAGTTCTGTCATAGGACACACCTTCAAACAAGTATGGAGGAATCGGCACATATATAGCTATTTATTGCCGTAATCAACATTTAACAATAATTAATTGCGTATCTCGGCAATTATATATGCTCATTTCGTACATTTCCTGCATCCCACAAAGAACACTGCAGCAGTGCTATTTCAGTTTCTCTATCTCCGAAATACAGCTGTTGCAATAGGTGTAGCGTGCGCGATGCATACTAGATATCATTGGAATGAGCAACAAGTGACGAAATCAGATTCCCCCGGTAGGAAACCACTGAAAGGTCTGGATAGGAAAGATTTGATGATATTGACCGCCTTTGGTCAATTAGGGGGAAAAGTTTCAGCTGAGGAATTGAAAGCAATTGTTTCTAAGGAATTGAAAGCAGAAATCAGCGACCGAACGATACGATTTCGAATAAAGCGACTTAGAGATGAAGGGTACTTGTCGCAACTCTACGCGATGACTCATGAACTCAAACTTGGATTAGGTGATTCGATTCTAATTCTTCAAGAATCTGATGAATCCACAGTAGACTTGAAAAAAGCGTTAGAATCAGTTCCTTGGTTCTACTATCAAGGACCCACGTATGGAAAATTCAATGGTTATATGATACATGCCATGTATTCGGTAGATGACCCTAATGGCGTAAAGAGAATTGCAGATGCACTTGTTGAAACAGGGTTGGCAGAGAGCTACTACTATTTCGAAAACTTGGATTATGAATCAAGACGTGGTGATTTCACATACTTCGATTATGAAAAAGGATGGAATTGGGATTTTGCTCAATGGATCCGTGAATCTGAAGCTTGCATTGCCTCAGGGGATTCAGTTGAGATAAACCTTGATGAAAACCAGCAACCGATTGAATTCGATGAGATAGATGTTCTTCTATCAAGTGAGATGAAGGTCGAGTCTAAACGAACGCTCCGCGAATTTGGTGATATTGTTGGACTCTCAGAAACCCAAGTAAAACGAAGGATAGATCATCTTGAAGAAATGGGTATCATCAAAGGATATAGATGGATTCTTCAAAAGATAGAGCAACCACTCTTCATCTACTTCTTCATCGAGCTTACTGAGAATATTGACTGTGTTCTATCTGCTTTCTACAGACTTCCTTTCCCAGGCGAAATCATGATGGATTCGCGGACTAAGTACAACGTGAGAGTACGGATACATGGAACTGAGATGACCGGTCTCTTACGAGGCATGACTCAGATGAGGAAGTACATGGATTCTTATTTTGTCCAAATTGTACACGACATTGACAGTATCCCCTCAAATTATCCTAGTCAATTCTTTGACAAAAAGACGCTCAAGTATTCGTTCCCCGTCGATGACGTTGTTAAGCGAATCAAAAAGAAATATGGTTGATTATTTGAATTTGGCACGAGCCTTCTCTACTAGCTTGTCCTTTCTTTCTGAATATGGCACATACAACTCACCAACATCTAGTAATGATAGATTATGATTGATTATTTCCCGCATGGATTCATTGATTTCGAAACCTGTGAAATGACGATACGAGCCTTTGCTTGCTACAGCTGTTGTTGCATTGCCCATGAATGGGTCTAGCACGAGGTCTCCAGGTCTAGTTGCAAAATCAATGCACCTCATCACAAGCTCGGTTGGGAGTTTTGTACCGTTCTTTTTCTCGCCCTTCTTGTATGTTCTATTAATCTCCCAGATGTCCTGTGGGTAGTGTTCAATCTTGTTGAAGAAGTACTGCTTCAGGTTCTTCACTAGAAAGAGAAGATGATAATGGCTTGTCACGAATTTCTTCCTGGTGAACACTCCGAATTGATATTTCCATATAATATGATTCACAATCTTCAATCTAGCATCTTCGACAGCACTCAGCACAGGTCTCAAATTGGTCCATCCGCTGAATATCCATGCAGAACCCGATTTCTTCATTACCCTTGGAATTTCAGATATCCACGCCTTTGTGAATTCTTCATAATCTCCATCAACTTCGTGATATCCTTCAATAACAAAAGAATCATCTCTATTGTAGAGCGCCTCTTTCCCAGAGAATGAGATTCCAAAGGGCGGATCTGCAATAATTGCATCAACTGATTCATCGGGAATCCTCTTCATCCCCAGTATGCCATCTTCAAAATTGATTGTGTCTATAGGAAAGGAAAACTCCGCCTTCTCAAATGCGGTAGATGCCTCTTCACGAGTCCAATCTCTTGTAGGTTTGAACTGTGCTGCCGCTTTATGCGGGATATAGCGCTTCTTACGCTTTTTCTTGGTGGATTCTGGACTCACAAGATTTCCTTCCGGTCTGCAGCTTATAAGAGTCACTGGAAGACATGAAGTCGCGCATTTCCCTTCTTTCCATGTGTGGCAAGAACATCCATCTTCCTCAGACAATATGTCATTTTCTGGGCAATTCGATTAGAAATACCAAGAGATTTAGCAAGGTCTCCATTTGTAAAAGGACTTTCAAGGTCTGGGGGAATTAGTTTTAGAAAGTCATGAGGATTTTTGAAAAGGTGCCGATCCGAAACCTCGATTAGACGTCTATCCACATTGCTCCATCCCTTTCTCCTCCAACTCCCCTTCCCATCATTCTGTAGGATTTGTTCCTCAAAGGTTTCAATTACCTCCAACTCAAGATTCCAGTGGTTCAACAGAGTTGGAATACTGACCAATTCCTCAAAGACATTAAGGACACTCATCTTCTTTGGAGACCTTCTTCTACTG
>CAYMLT010000245.1:0-5356 GCA_964391265.1 uncultured archaeon | reverse complement strand
GCCGCTTGGGTGCTCTACGCCAACCCGGATATGAATCTTGAAGCTTTGTCTCCATTTGACATTCTTGGGCTGAAAGAAAAAGCCCGACTGGTTTCAATACCAACTACAGCAGGAACGGGCTCCGAAATAACTAGAGCAGTTGTTGTCAGAGAAGATGAATCAGGACGTAAGTTTGCAACAACAAATCCAGAACTGATGGCAGAATTGGCTATATTGGACCCTATGTTTGTGAAGGACCTGCCTGAGAAAATGACAATCTATACTGGAATGGATGCCCTTACACATGCTATTGAAGGATATATTTCAGTCTGGAAGAATGATTTCTCAGACGCATGTACATTGAAAGCAGTACAAATGGTGTTTGAATGGCTGCCAAAATCCGTGAAGGATCTCAGCGATCTTGAAGCTAGAGAAAAGATGCTTGTAGCAGCAGCCTTGGCAGGAATGTCATTTGGAAACTCACAGGCTTGCCTAGCACATTCAATGGGACACAGCATGGGTTCAGTTCTACGGCTTCAGCATGGTCTTTCAGTTGGAATGGCTCTACCCTACACAATGGAGTTCAATGCTCATGATGAGCCAGATACAGCGAAGCATTACTGGGAACTGGCACAACTTGTTGGAATTCATGAATCAGATCACATGAAAGCTACCAGAGTCTTCGCAAATAAAATAAGAGAACTTGGCAAACAGATTGGTTTTCCACAGAATTTTCAAGAGGCAGGAGTGACTCGAGAAAAGTTTGATGAAAGTATTGACAAGCTCGTTGAATATGCGATGATGGATTCAAGCATTACAATGACGCCTCGGCCAATTGAGGCTGCAGAAATTAGGGAAATCTACGAATGCATGTTTGAGGGTAAAGAAGTAGACTTCTAGGAGAGGATATGTATGGTGCCAGGTTACAGGGGAAAGATACTGAAAATCGACCTAGGTTCTCAAGAGATTTCAGAGATTCCTGTTGAAGAGAAACTGCAGAGAAAATTCATCGGTGGAGCAGGTCTCGCATGTAGATTGCTCTATGATATGATAGACGAGAATACAGATCCTCTGGGGGCAAACAATCCACTGTTACTTTTAACCGGACCATTTACAGGAACAATGGTTCCAACAGGGAGTAAGCTATCAGTATGTGCAAGGTCACCACTCACAGGAATATGGGGATACAGTACAGTAGGAGGCCATCTTGGTGCCGACATTAAATTTGCTGGGTACGATGGGGTGATGTTTACAGGACAATCAAAAGAACCCAAGTATGTCTTGATTGAAGATAGCAAAGTTGAGCTGAAAGATGCATCTCATCTGTGGGGAAAGGATACCGAGTTTGTATGGGATGCCCTCAAGGAGGAAACCGGATATAAAAATGCCGGGGTTGCAAGAATCGGGATTGCAGGTGAAAATCTTGTCAAATATGCAAGCATCCTTGTAGACCATCATCGGGCCGCTGGTCGCACCGGAATGGGAGCGGTTATGGGTTCCAAGAGAGTGAAAGCCGTGGTAGTAAAGGGAACAGATCGCAAGATTCCTGTAAGTGACCCAGAGGGATTGACAAAGTATGCCAGTGCCCTTAATGAAGACATGAAAGAAGAGCCTACATTCAAGATGTATTCAGATCTAGGTACTGCAGGGTATGTCGATATGGCTAGTCTGATGTATGGTTCTATGCCAGCTGGTTACTACACACAGGGAGATTTTGATTCTTACAATCTAAGCGGCACTTCGGTTAGAGAGAGTATTCTTGTGGGCAAAAAGGCATGCTTCAGATGCCCAATAGGTTGTGGACGGGTCATCGAAGTCAAAGAAGGCAAATATGCAACAGGTGTTTTCAAGGGACCAGAGTTTGAGGTGACTGGAACAATGGGCACTCTTATACTCAATAATGACCTCGATGCACTGGCATACCTTACAAAGCAACTCGATTTACTCGGTGTTGATGCGATTACAGGTGGAAGCATCATTGCTTTTGCATTCTACCTCTTTAATGAAGGAAAAATCACAAAAGATGACTTGGACGGTATTGCGCCAAAGTGGGGAGATGTAGATGCCGCAGGCGTCCTCTTGGATAAAATAGCAAACAGAGAAGGTATTGGGAACCTTATGGCAGAAGGAACCAGATTATTCGGAGAGAAGTTCGGTTGTGGACATCTTGCAGTTCAGGTCAATGATATGGATTATGCAATGCATGACCCCAGAGGGTTTTCTGGTCTCGCAGTGGGATACGCAACATCACCTCGTGGAGCTTGTCATATGGCAGCAGATATGTACAATGTTCAAATGGGTCAGACTAACGAAGCTCTAGGCATCGAAAGCATGGACCGATTCGCAAATGAGGCGGATATTACAGCCAAACATCAGAATGTACGAGCAATGTCCAATTCATCCGGTATATGCAACTTCTATCCTGCGCTTGGAGAAGAGATGGTCGAATTCTTCAAATTAACAACGGGATGGAATTATTCAATCGATGAACTCGCTCTAACCGGAGAGAGAATCTTCACCATGATGCGATTGATGAATCTAAAGCTAGGCTATGATACAAAGCGTGAAATTCTTCCTGAACTTATCACTAGGCCACTAGAAGGCGGAACGGAAGGCCATGTACCCAACATAGAAGAACAGCTCGATACTTGGTATGCATTTAGAGGCTGGGACAGAAAGACAGGGAAACCGTCAGAGGAAGTTCTTGAAAAGCTTGATCTGAACGGACTCTGACTATCTATAGAGTGCTCGGTAAATCTTTGAGGATATTTCGAAGAAGATTGAAGACAGTTCCTACAGTATCAATCTTGAGTTTCTCGTCAGGAGAATGAGCATTCTTAACCGTTGGACCAATGGAAACCATACTCAGACCGGGAATCCCTGCTCCAAGAATGCCGCACTCAAGTCCTGCATGAATTGCCTCCACGATTATTTCAGAGCCCATAATGGTTTCATAAGCTTCACGGACATACTTCAAGAAGGGATTCGTTGGGTCAGGTGCCCATCCTGGATACGCTCTGTCCTGCTCCACAGTCCATCCCATCATTTCACCCATTATTGCCAGTTCTCTTCGAGTTGATGTTAGCTCTGCATCAAGGTTACTTCTGGTGGACATCTGCAGCCTAACTCCTCTATCATTGGTGGTAATTACTGCAACATTGTTCGAGGTTTCTACAAGGCCTTCTACAGCAGGAGAGAATCGGAGAGCTCCGTGTGGAAGCATGTGAAGTGACTGGATAATCTTCTTGGATGCCTCTAGTGAAAACGAGTTATCGGAATCAACTGCATTCCAATCAATATTGGTTCCAGGTTCAATGGGATTTTTTCCGCTACGGTAGTAACTGAGAAGGTCAGATTTCTCTTTCATGAGTAATTCTTCTGCCTTCGGAGATAATGATGAAGGAACTCCAAAGATAATGGTTGACGACCGTGCGATTGCATTTCTCTTCTCGCCACCATTCCATTCCACAAGAGCAACGGGCATCTCCTCAAGTAAGGCAGAGAGCATTCGTGCAATCATCTTGTTGGCATTCCCTCGAGGAAGGTGAATGTCAACTCCTGAATGTCCCCCCAAGAGACCGCTAATACTGAGATCTCGGAAAATGTAATCTGAGATGGATTCTTTGGAAAGATTCATTGTGAAGACCGAATCACCTCCACCAGCAGAGCCAATGGTAATGATTCCTAGGTCTTCAGAATCAATATTGATGAGTAGTTTGCTTTCAATCCCCATTTCTTTTGGATCAAGGGCAAAAGCACCAGTAAGCCCTGTTTCTTCGTCTACAGTTGCAAGGACCTCGAGAGGACCATGTTCAACATCAGGACTAAACATGAGGGCAAGAGCAAGAGCCATTCCAATTCCATTATCAGCCCCAAGAGTTGTTTCATCTGCCTTTACCCACTCGCCATTATCTTGAATGAGTATTGGGATTGGTTCATTGTCAAAATCAAAACCACCTTTGCGATCAGTAACACATACCATATCTAGGTGACCCTGGAGGAGAATCGGAGGTTTGCTTTTCATACTAGGTGTAGCGGCCTTCTTGAATAGGATATTTCCAGTTTCATCCTCCTTGATTGATACCTTGATCCCAGAGGATTTTGCTTTCGCTTCCACCCAGGCCTTCAAAGCCGCACGAATCTTCTCTTCCTTTTTTGATTCTCGAGGTGTGGCTGTAAATACATTCTCGAAGATCTCCCAAACTAGCTTCGGTTCAAGTTTCTCAAGGACCATCTGTAGAGCCTCTACTTGAACCATCTACCCCATCACTATAAGCTTTTGTCAATAACCGTTCATTGTAAGCTAGACAAAACTGAACATCGGAGTTTTGTCCTCCCAGGAAACGGCACTGGGAACGACTCCGTGAGGCCCTTGATGATGTCATGATGACCTCACTAGGTAGGTCTGCTCCAGACTACATAAACAACTACCAGAAAATGTTCAGGATTGTCTGGGTTTTGTGGGGCTGCTACCAACCCTTCAGGTTTCATCTGCTTTCTCTTTTGGATTCCAAGCAATTCCAACTACGGTTACTATTATTCCTACACAAGCATATCCAATTATAAGCTCAGAAAAGCCACGCACAACGCCGAAAATGACACCTATGATAGCGTTGATGAATCCAATTACAATAAGTCGTGTTTTCCAGACGCTCATTTTATCACCTCTTGTGCCTATTCTGATTTAGTTCACCTGTGCTCCTCATAGAATGAGCCGCAGAACGAATGAATTATCTCATCATGTATCTTCTGTTTTCTTTTTAGGCTTCCAAATAAATCCTACAAGGAATAATATGATTCCTAACGCAGATATTGCTAGCATTATAGTATCAAAACTCCTCCAAAAATATAGGATGAGACCTAGAACTATTATAACGATTCCATCTATCTTTATTCTTTTCCGCCCAGTAGCGGAAAAGATACCAGATTATTGCCCATCATGAAAACTATACCACCTATATACATTGCAACCAACGTTGGTAAGAAGGCGGAAATGGTCTTTCCGAACAGAATCTCCCCGTCAGTGATTGGAGTAGCCAGAAGCGGCTCTAGGCTCTTCTCAATTTTTTTCGCCAACTATGCTGTACGAAGCAATACCTAAAGGAACAAAGGCTGCTCCAATAACAAGAAAAATGGAAAACGAATCTAGTACGCTGGAAATCCGCTCTGCTGGAAGTCCAGGTTCTCTGTTTATAGCGAACTGCACCACTACTGGAAAAAGCACTGATATAAGAACAGGAAAAAATAGTGAGCGCATACTACAGATTCGTTTGATGCCTGAATATCTTGAAGTCCCTAACTGCTATAAGCCATGCTTTCGATAGTCTCATTGATTTTCCCCCACTAGTTTCAAATACACATCTTCCAACGTTGAACC
>CAYMLT010000244.1:0-5357 GCA_964391265.1 uncultured archaeon | reverse complement strand
TGTAGTCAGCTCTACCCTCTGAAACCGCATCCCTAATGTTATCTGAAACAAAGAACGTGTTATGTCTGAACTGGGACTGGAATTTTGGATCTGCAGAAGGGGTATTTCCAAGAGTCAAGAGGTGCACTATTTCGTTATCCGCCATTCTATCTGCGTTGTTGGCCAATTCTTGTGCCAAATGATGTGGAATGCCACACCCCGTACCCAGAAGAATACGTGTACCTCTTTTTATTTCCAAGATCGCGCGGGTAGCATCTACTACCTTATCCTTGTAACGCTCGGTCCAGTCGTTCGTGACCAATCACCGCCGCCTCAGGCGAAAAGGCAATTCGCTTAGCAACATATAGAGGTTTCGAACTTGAGCTAATTAGTAGAGAATTGTTTTCGCAAAATGACACTCATTGCATAATAATGAACGAATAACAACATATGTGAATTGAATTGCGAGTAGGTTGGAATAATTGTATTATAGACCCAGAAGCTTCATCATTGTCACTTCACTAAGTAATCCCAGGTTTTCTGCAATCTCTTCAACCGCTTTCAGAGCAGGAGAATCTCCAGGAAGTTCAAAAACTGGTTTTCCAAGGTAGTTCAATTTGGCGATTTCGTCGTCATTAGGTATCATCCCTGCAAGTTGAAGACCATTTTCCTCAAGGCCTGCAGTAATAGCATCGACAAGACTGTCGGGTATACGATTACCAATCACGACGAGTTTTTTGAAGTCGATGTGCACTTCTTTGGCGAGATCGCGAATTCGCAATGCTGCCTCAAATGCAGCTCTTGATGAATCAATGACGATGATGAGCACATCCACATTTCTGTTGGTACGCCTGCTGAAATGTTCCAAACCAGCACTCATGTCAAGAAGTGTAATCTCATAATTAGAAGAAAGTCGGTCAAGAATCTGGGTGAGAAGTCTGTTGACATAGCAATAGCATCCCTCACCTTCGGTTCTACCCATGGCAAGAAAGTCGTATCTGTCCCCTTCAACGAGCGATTCGAAGATATCACCTTCAAGAATGTCTTGCTTAGCTGCTGATGCAGGAAGAGTACCATCGTCAATGCTCTTTCGCATCTGTGTGGCAATATCTCCGACAGATGCAGGAACTTCCACACCCATAGCCCGGGGCAGGTTCATGACTGGGTCCGCATCAACCAAAAGCATTGATCGTGCGGTCTTCTCAGCAAATGCTCTTGCAAGAAGTGCTGACGTTGTAGTCTTTCCGACTCCACCTTTTCCCGACACCGAAAGTACTAGATGTTCTCTCATGCGAATCACTCACGACGAAATGGTTCACTATCAAAGTAAACGATAGTGAACAAACAGGTTTTAGATTATTTAGACTCTCCGATATGTCGATGAAATGCATTTTACAATCTATAATAGAAATCATAAGTATTGAACTCTTTAACAAAATGAATCACTTTGCAGAGAGGGATGGTGGTGATGGCTGATACAGAACTAAGCAATGGATTCTCCCAGTATGTAAAGCTAATCAGCATAACTCGCATAGTCATCTATCTCTATGTCGTGTGGGTTCAATTACTCCAATTTTTAATTGCCCCTTTTGTAGTTCTTGTGCCCCTTTTCCTGGCAATAGTAGATAGTGCTCTTATTTATTGGAGCAACAATGATTCTCGTCTTTTTTGGAATAGTCTGCCATTTGCTTCACTATTAGCAACCCTCGTTTCTGCAAATTCAATTATCAATACAATTAATGTTGAAAGCTGGACTGCACCAGATGTAATATTGTTTGGTCTAGGATGTATCGTTATTGCGCTATCTATGGTTGAACTTGCATATTGGATAGATAGGAATAATTCGATTATGAAAGATTTGCAGCATTCGACGACAAGTGAGATTCGAACATATGACTCATGATGTTTGTCATTGGAGTATGATCAAAAGGAAATGAATGGTAGCTATGGACGAAAACATCGTCCATAGAACTACCTGTCTGTTGATTATTCTTCTTTCCATTTGCCTTCTTGTAAATACTTCGGAATACCACTGGAATCTTGTGTACCGACCTTTACAGTCCAGCCTGATGCTTCTTCGGTCTCACCACTGATTCTTGCAGCCATTCCTGGACTGATGAGAATCCTGTGATCCACCTTATCGGCAATCCCGACTTCTTGAAGAGCTTCTGCGACCTTCTCAGCAGTCAGCTTTCTTCCAGCAACTGCAGACTGTACACTCATTCCCTCTGTATCAATGACCACCAAATATGCGTCCACATTTCCTTGTTTGATATCACTCTCAACCGTGAAGAATGTCAGTGCAAAGTTGGTTGTGTACATCACTGGTGAGTTTCGTCCTACAGTACCATAGTCCTTCAGACCAGCTTCCACCGCAACGGGTTTGACTGGATCTGTATAGAGATTATTACGTAGAAAAGTCAATGGTAGGTCAGTCCACATGTCAAGACTGTGAATGATGACCAAATCCGAATACCTAACGATTTGAGCTGCAGCAGTAAGAACTTCGTCCCATTGTGTAAGGTATGCAGCCTCGCCTTCTTTATGGTTTGCCCAAACAGAGATGGGGGTTCCCATGATTGGGTATCCCAGAGTTTCATCATCGTTAACAGTAGATGCTCTGCGCAATTGAGTGAAATTGTCAATAGTCGATCCAAGACCAACCCCAGATGCAGTTCCAGGATCAATGACGATATCTTCGACTCCTACTGCGCGAAGAGTGTTGACCAATGTCGCTACATCATCAAGGTTTCCGGGAGCGTATGCAACGAGTGGAAGATTGTGCTTAGTAGCAATCTCGCTCACCTCAGTCCAAGTGTCCGTAGTTGCAGCGTACAAGAGCGGTCGTTTATCAGCTATTGTGTTTGCTGCAGCCGACAACATCTTTGGATCAAGTGAACAGAGTGCAATTGGCCAATCTGTAATTCCAGCAATATGCTTTGCAGCTTTTGCAAAGGTCTGGGGGTCCTTTGACACTCCACGGAGAGCAATCCCATCTAGGCGCAAATTTTGGCCAATATAGACATAGGTCCAGTCCTCGATTGCCTTTACTCTCTTGGACAATCCCTCATTATCAAGCGTATCAGGAACATCGACAAAGAAGGAGGTTTCGTTAGTATATCTAAGATCATGTCTGTAAAGAACAAGCTTACCACCGATGGCGGCAGCCCTATCTCCCACACCTACTACGACCTCCCTCACTGGGGGGCGAACAAGAACTTCCAACTTCGCAAGTTTCTTCGCATACTTAGCCTCTGCCAGCAAAGGTGCACAAGCCCTCATCTTCACAGTATGTTCAGCTAGCTTGGTTGCGAATGCCATGCAGTTGGCTTCGCCACATTCTTTGCAGTTTGTGCCAGGAAGAAGTGGATATATCTCAAGGGGTCCAGGTAGCTTAACCATTTAGATCCCCTCCGGAATGGACATAGAAGTCCAATCGTGATATTCCTCTGTTGGAACTTTCCTATGTTCTTTCATCCAACCGACAAGGTCATGGACTGTCTTGATAGCTGCTGGATGCATCATCATAAACAGATCATTACCTGCTAGAAGAAGTGCCAACGCGGTAACACTTTCCCAAATCGGACCTCGAAGCTCTCGCGGGCCTAATTCGGGAGATTTTAGCCACGCCTCTCTTGCGGCCCATGCGTTAGTTGTACCGGAACTAATTGGATACTGCAGTTCACTGTCGCCTAGCAATCCTCCAAGACGCATTCGCTGCATCATTGTGAAGGCGTATTCCAAACCATAGCCAAGTGCAGCGGTCGTTGGGTCAATCACAATCTGATCTGGTCGGAGCCAATCAACCAGTCGTCGATTTAGCTCTTTCTGTTGATTGATATCTAGTGACGTCCATGAGAGAACAACTTGATCATGCTTCTTTGCAGCCACTGCTATGTCTTCATAGACATCTACAGTTGCCGAACACAGCAGCACTTTTTCTCCTTCACAGACCTCTGCCGCTTTTACAAGCACAGGTCCATCCTTCTCTGGGTCGCCCGCAGATCCAATGAGAATTGGTACCTTTACAGCCTGAAGGACATCCTCTATGACCTTTGCTGCATCATTTGGCGACGTGTCTTTGAGCTGTCTGTCTGTACTAATGAGATGCAGAGTGATTGCGTCTGCTCCATACTTATTGACAGACAGTTTCGCCCATTCCGCTGGATCTTCCAAAACTTCTTTGTAGTTGTCCTTCACAGCCTTTGCCAATGATATTTTCATATCAAAGACATCTGCTGCAACAACTGGAGGATTCTTTGGAGGGGCCTGAAATAGATCCCACGCTGGAGCTGTATGACCACCGATGGTGATTGTATTGCTACGTGAACCTCCATCGCCTTTCGTAGCACCAATTGTAACCTCGTGGATTGCTGATGTGTACTCTCCAAAAGGTTTCTTGAATGTAGATGTGATCAAGGATTTTGGTATCGAGAGTGCAGGTCTAGCTACACTCCTAGCCGCCTGCGCTACCATTGGACGTAGAGCAAGCTTGAGTTCATCTAGTTCTATTGTGACGTTCTCAAGAACCAACTCTGCAAAATCACCGAACATATCATCCAGTGAGGTTGTTTTCTCGTCCTTATTTGCAGTCATTTCTTTTTGCCACCTGTGTCCTTTCGCCGGATGATGACCTTCTCTGCGTATATCTTGGCATTCTTGAAAATGATTTCAAGTCCGCCACCTACGCCGCCAACCATTGCAGTTAATTCTCCTGGCACTGCCACGTAGTCGCCATCTGATGTCATCCCCGCAGGTAGTTCTGCTTCGTCTTCATCCTCCATCTCAATCCAGCGATCGACTACAGGATGATTCTTCTCTTTGAGGAAAGCCTTAAGGTCGGCAATTGACATGGCATCGGATTCAGTTGGTATCTTGTCACGTACCTCCTCAGGGATAAATTCTAGAATCCGTTCCTTGATTGCTTCTGGAAGCCAGACAATACGATCCCATCCTCCGTCGACTATCAAGAACTTTGGTGATCGCATATATTCGATTGAGAGCCCATGGAAACCTGGTACTTGGCGCCCACCCGCCGTTGAATCAGCCATACTTGAGAACGGAAGACCGTTTACAGTTTCACCTTTGAAGTCTCTGTGAACAACTCCAAGACCATCTACCTCTGGTATCACAAATGCAATTGCTTCGAAACATCCACAACTGGTATGTGGCTTTTCGAATGCACTGTAGAGTATAACTGAATTGACCTTTCCAAGGGATTTCTCAGTATATGCCTGATTTACTCCAGTGTATTCTCCCTTGAATTCATCTATTGTGTCTCCCTTTGGTATCGCGTATAGAGGACCTTTGGGATCCACTCGCGCTGCGGCACGGCCATCAAACCAGCTGATTGCGCCACAATTGGCGTAGCGTTGAGG
>CAYMLT010000243.1:0-5381 GCA_964391265.1 uncultured archaeon | reverse complement strand
CAATCCGTGACTACTACAGCCGGCAAGTCGGACAGAAGACCGATGCAATGATTGAACTCGACTACTATGACCGCAAGAGAGTTCATCATTTGAAATACTTCACTTGGATTGAACAACAAGGTTACAAAACTGAGGACCTGAACAAGCAGTGGTATGATAAAAACTACTGGACGTCCATTCAGGAATCAACTCCCAAAATTGACGAGATGATTATGGAGTTCAACGAACGCGTTGGTCTCCTCTAACGGAGGCTTCGCATATGCCGGGACTCTCAATAATATACGAGAGTCTCCATGGCCGGCAAGAAGAGCAACAGGCGGATTCTACACGGATTGATTTGAGAATGCGAGCTGCAACCAATGTTGATCTCGAAGTTGTTCGAGCTAATACAGAACTCGAAGTAATAGAGCTATCAAAAAACCAATTGGAATCCATTGACCTTTCTCCCCTTGAGGATTGCGAACAACTCGAACGAATCCGATTGAGGAGCAATCGACTTCACTCGCTAAATCTTTGGCCCCTGATGAAACTTCCAAATCTGGAGGAGATTGATTTGGTTGATAATCGACTTGAACAAGTCAATTTGACTCCTCTTATTGGGAAGTGTCAAATCCTTCTTGATGACGCTGTCAAGGTTACGATTGACTCTGTTCTCCGATATCTGGTTGGAGGCAAAGAAACAACCAAGTTTCAATTATGCAAAGCGTCAGGAGAAGAACTGACTACATCACCTCGAATTCTTTGGAATAACTATTCGGACTTGGCAAAACAAATGGGATGGTTTGAAATATGCTTCAATACACTCAGATTGTTGGAAACCATTGACAAGCGTTGTTGGTTCAGAGCGCAAAAGGGATTTCTAGAAGGAATGGGCATGTCTGAACTTGCTGGTTTTGATGGAGATCCAAGTCTTCTTATCACAGACTCTGAGAACGCACCCAACTTTGAATCTGCTCGTGGTGACGTGTTTGATAGAGCAATTGCATTGCTTGAACAACAACTGCAAGAAGGTGGCTCAACTTTGTTTCTTGATGTCCAGCAAATGGCTGGCACTCGTGCTTCGAAATTGATTCCTCTGGTTACAGATTCGAGAGAAATCGAAATGAAGAATGTTATTCTCCCAATAGGTGGGAATAGCGTTCATCTCTTACCCCTTTGGCTAACTCATTACGGGATGGAGGTTTTGCGTGTTTTGCGATATGGTTTAACAACCGACAGACAAGGACTGAATCTTCTAACAAGGAACCTGGATCGACTTGGCTACGGACTTGAGACTGAAGAAATCGATTTGCTTGATACTCAGGCTTCTAAACAAATGTCCGAGGGTCTCATTGATTATATTTATGCAATAGCGAGTATGAATTACACTGATAGTAGAATACTAAGATGAATGCCTAAGACCGAAAGAGAGGTGAGAGGAGTTCTCGTAAGAAAAAAGCCAAGAGGATTGGAATCTTGCTAAAGCAGAAGAAACGGAGAACTCAGCCTTATCGTGCATCAGATGGTGATATTGCAACGCTTCTAGAATTCGGATATAATATACTTCCACGCATTGATGCAGATTTCATGGTTTCCCTTCCTGAGAATGTCGTTGTGAAGAAATCTGAGCAGTATGAGTATGATATTATGACTTGCTCTTACGGCTCTCCTGCAAAAGCGTACGAAGCTTCCGGCGAAACTGAACGCGCCATAGAATTCCATAACAAAACAGTAGAAACAAGTCCTAATCGCGGAGGATACTTTCATTATATTGGCGTGGATTTCACAGATGAAGCGAAGAAGGCTCTGGTTCGTCTGAAGAAGTAGGGTCTATTTCCTATTCTGTTGTTTTTCATAATAGGAACGTACTCTAGCCAGCGCTCCTATTGCTTCCGAGATATTTCTGAAAACTGGTAGACCGCTTTCGACAAAAATATTCCACGCTTCAGCTCTGGATTCTGGATATGCAACCTCTGGTATCGCGACTAAAACCGGTTTCTGATGTTTCTCAATGATCGCCTTCCCTTCAGCAGCCATTGCTTTCCAGTATTCCATAAGAACATCTTGTGCTTCCATAATTGTTGCCACCTGATGCATGTTGTGAACATCTGCTTCAATAATAATGGAATCAAAATTCTTCTCTTGTCCTACAATCGAAATGACTTGACGCATGGTGTCATCATTGTAATAGTCCGCAGCTAAGTCAATGGGATTGCCAAGCCCAGTACCTACGTCTTTGATCAACTCGTCAAGTTTCTTTATTGTTTCACTCGAGGTTCTAGGCACTCCTAATCCTTGCTCAATACAAAGGTCCGTATAGATGACGCTTGTTCCTCCGCTTATTGCTACGATTCCAGCTCTATTAGATTTTGGAGGCGGGCACAGAGAGAGGAGACTCAGCGTAGCAACCATGTCTTCAAGAGTTGTAACGGTTGCAACATTCGCCTGTTTGAAGGCTGTACTCCATATCTGGTTACTACCCGCGAGTGCACCAGTGTGTGACGAAGCAGCACGCGAACCTTCTTCCGATCGCCCTCCCTTGAGAACAACGACCGGCTTCTTCTTTGCCAAGTCGGATAATGACGAATAGAGGTCCTTTCCTGCCTTGGTTCCCTCGATATATACTCCAACCACTTTGGTCTTATCGTCCTCGATGAAGTACTCAATAATCTCGGGAGGTTGTATATCTATCGAATTACCAAAACTAAACAATTTGCTAAAGCCTATTCCTGATTCGGCTCCCGCTGTGTAAGTTGCAATCGCCACGCCTCCTGACTGCGATAGAAATCCAACATCTCCAATTCTACGCTTGGCTGTAGGCATGAATGCAAATCCAATCTCAGGATAGCACAACCCCATGCAATTTGGTCCGATGACTCTTGTGGGTAGACTTAGAGCTAACTTTTTGAGATTATCTTCCTCTTTCCTCCCTTCCTCGGTTCCAAGTTCCGAGAATCCGCTTGTGAATACTGTGGCGCCTTTGGCTCCTTTGCTTGACACCTGCTTCAGCACTTCAGGGATATATTTTCTAGGGACTGCCAAAATGGCATAATCTATGTCGGATGGAATATCACTTACATCTGTATAGATTTTGTGACCAAGAACCTCTCCTCCACTTCTCGAAACCAGATACATGTCAAGGTCGTGTTTCCACTGAAGCATACTATGTGCCCAATAATATCCGAGCTTCACAGACACTCCTACTATTGCAACTGATTTGATTTTCAACATGTCAGCGATTGAAGGCCGTGTAAGTGGATTCATGATTATGTCTCCGAAGCGGCACTGAGTTGGCTCACATTTAAGAGTAGTGTAATCCTCCCTTTTTTTCCGCAGGAATTCATTCATTCTGGAGCCAAAAAAAAATGTGGGGCACACTAAGCCCAATTGGGATTGGCCGAAAGTATCGGAACTATCTGATCTTATCTCTAGTGGTTTCTCTGGTTCTCATTCCCATTTTTGATGGTGCCATAATCCAACGAGATAGGAATCGAAATATGCTCTATGGGGAGCTGTTCCTCACCAAAGGAGTTTCAGTCTATAGCCTAACTGACCAAGAACTGAATGAAACGTATGTAATCCCTAGTGATCATCTCTTAACCGGCGTACTCAATGTTTCGTATGAGTATCCACTTATCACTCTGGTATTCTTTGCAGGACTGGCTGCAATTGAACCCGGAATATATGGACCACATTATCTTGCCAATGCAATTCTAACAATCTTAGTGCATCTCAATCTGATACTCTTTTTGTACGCAGGACAGGAATACCTTAACAAGAGGTGGTTTCAGCAGTTCTTTCTGCTGTACTACGTGTTCGGCTTATCATTGGCGGTGGGATTAGGAAAGGCCGAGCCATTAGCAGACCTCTTTTGGCTACTTTCGATAGTATTATACCGAAATCAAAAGATACTCGAGAGCAGCGCTCTTCTTGGAGTCGCCGCTCAGACCAAAATATACCCTGCTTTAGCATTACCGTTAATGATGTCCGCTAATCCATTATCATTGATAATTTTTCTAGTAATGTTCGGAATTCTGCTTCTGCCAATGATTCTTGGTGGTACTTCCTACGATACTCTGTTTCAGCATATGATTAATAGCTCATCGTATGCCTCAATCATATCGAATCCGTTCTACATAGGTCTGACCTTTCAGAATCCCCTTGCTATCATTGCGCCTATCGTATTAGTCTTGGCTTTTTGTTACAGCACACTTGAACCAAGAAAAGTAGGTCCCCTTATTATTCCAACTTCCAAGCTGCGAACAAGAGATCACCGGAGCATTATCGTGTATGCCCTGCCTTTGGCGCTCATATTCTTTTCATGGGTCCTCATCTGGTACTATTATTGGTTCATTCTCCTCGTAATGTACTTCAGGAATGAAGATGATCAAGCCAAGTACCGATACATCTTCATCGGATTTCTATTTGCTCACTTTCTAGGTCTACTTCTCAATTTCGAGTATTTCCTATCTGGTCCGATACTTGAGTTTCTAGGGCATTTGAAATTTCTCTAGATTGATTGGAAATGTCATGTCCAAAGGGGAATACTTTTACATTAGATTACTGGTCGATGCTATTGGCCTCGTTACAGCGAAAGCGCTTTATGGCCTTCTGAATCAGACACACAAGCTCTAGACGAACTATCAAATTCAGAGTATTATAATCCCCGAAAATGACGAATTGGAGACCGATTGAATGCGTATATATTTAGATGCGAACTTCTTCATCTCAGGCTTTGGCGAACGTCCAAAAGATGTATATCTGATTCAAGAAGCTGCTGATAAACTGGGAATGGAGTTGTGGATTACCCGTCAGGTTTTCCAGGAACTCAGATGGTATCTGCGTAGAGATGTAGAACAAATAATTCAGATTGATGAAACTCTGAAAAAAGACATCAAGGAATTCATGGAGAGTATTCATAGACCAGAATCTTCCCTTCCACAGCCCAACGATATGTCTCTCGTTCTCGGAGCTATGCGGGCAAAGAATTCCAAGATTGTCACTAGCGACCTCAAGCTTCTGAATACTATTGACGATTTGAAATTGGACGTTCAAGGCATCGTCGGCTCTGCTTTCACGTTAGAACTTATGGAATCAATTGATGATGATGAGTTGAAGAAGAAACTCACTCCAATTAGGGAGCGGATATATGCTGAAGAAGTCCGATATAGCATCTCGAGAAGTGAAGCATATGATCCTGTGACACGGATTCGAATTATCGAAGAACATGCCATGAAGGTTCTTCGAGAAGTTAAGCGCCCCTCAGGTGCTTTCGACCAGAAGCTCTCTAGAGGTCAACCTTTGTTTGTATTGGATTTCCTTGAAGATATCAAGGCTGGCATACCTACAATGTTTGATGATTTCAGGGATGGCAAGTATGATACTCTAGCTAAGGAAATTGA
>CAYMLT010000242.1:0-5406 GCA_964391265.1 uncultured archaeon | reverse complement strand
GAGCGATTGCTGCTGCATTGGATAAGCCCTGAAAGGCTCACGCAAGCATGTGCTCCAAACCAAGATCCTTCAGTACTTGAATGTAAACTGGATGTAATGGTTTGATTTTGCCAATGAGACCCAGTCCTTTAGATATTGAACCTTTCAGCTTCACTTGACCTTTTGCCATAGCAACTGAAGTCTTCAATTTTCCTTGCCAGAACTTGTTTGTCACATCGGACTTACTCCAAACCGTGATATTTGGCTCAGGACCGGCCTCATACATTATCGAGCCTTGTTTTCCATCCGGACCGATATTCTTGAAGTCAATTGTAACGACCATGTCAGGCTCTTCTATATCGAATCGTACAATAATCTCGGACTTACAGAGTTTTTCGTAAACGTCTTCTATGGCAATGGCGCGAGGCCAAAACTCTTCGAAGACTTGAATTAGTTGTTCTTTGCTTTCGAATGATGACATTATTCAGCACTCCCTAGTTGTTTGAATGTTACAATTTCATGTAGAGTACTTCCATCTTCTTCATAGGTGGTACCCTCATGGACAATTTTCAGCTTGAAATCAGAATGTACTCTAAAGTACCCTGGTTTTATTCGCAAGATATTCTTCGCTACGAACCTGAGTACCACACCGAAAGAATCTAGCATATTGACCGCTTCGTAGAGTTTGTCAACCGTAAGTATGGCTTCAAGAGTATCTGGGCTCTTAATTACGATTTTATTTGGATAACTGTGACCAGCATCCTCATTGAATTCAAAATCACTCTGATTGAAATCATATTCCCCAGTGCTTAGAAATACATCTGGACCCTTTGCGGCCATGAGCACTTTGACAACATGATCATCTACCTTTTTGTTGCACTTGATGTATGCATTTGAAATGGTGAAGTTCTCGGAATAGATGCGACCCCACATCCAGTACTCAATGATACTTTGGAATGAGAAATTGAGCCAGTTATGGTCATGGTATCCAACTCCAGAGACCTCCATGGTCTTGTTCCCATCTCTTACTGTTCCTGTAACGGATGCACGCGGAAATGGGACAACCCATGCGAAATGGCCCATATCTGCGAAGTGGGAATAACCGGTGCCAGGTTTCCAACCTTTGACTTGAGCATTGTATTTCAAATGGAACATGAGGTCCCCTTCCTCTAAGAATATCTCATAGATTGGTAAACCGTCTTCGGTGAATTCTACCTTCATGTAGTTCTCACCAATTTTGAGATCAGGTCTCTCTGTTGATGCATAAAAAACTGGTTTCTTGTACTTGATGATGTGTTGTGTCTTGCGACCATCAGGTCTCAGAAGAGTCAGCTCAACCACTATCTTTCCTTGGTCAAGTCCGGGATTAGGATATGCGGCATAGAAGAATGCCACAAGTGTATAGCCGCCTTCTAGATGGGCGTCGAAGTACCACCATTCAAATTGATTCTTTTTACCTACATCAATGTGAAGCGCATCATCATCCATTTTAAGTGGCAATATCTCACCGTCTCGTCTTCCGGGTCCGGTCCATCCTTCCTTTACGTTGGGACTAACATAATCTGTCATTGTTTAATTCTCATCTCCATTTGCTGTAATGTAGTGGCTTGAATCCGAAACTCCTTTCGGGTCAAATGTTGCTTTGATTTTCCTCAGCCATATTGGATAATTCATTGTTCTAGGTCCATAGAAATCGTGAATCTTATCACCCACAACAAAGAAGGGCATTCCCAATGCTTGGTCAAGATCCACTTGATTACACTCATCCTGATACTGCGCGTACCCTAGGCAGGACTCCTTGTCGGCGGCATTGTATACAGTTGGCACCTCCAGATGTGCCATGTGATTGCCCTCATAGCTGGTAATCCAAGTTCCCTCACCCCGATCATCTCCAATTACACCCATGTCGATGTACTTCTCTTTGATAGGCTGGTTAACTTGGGCAATCTTCACAGCGAGTAATATAGTATCCATTCCACCATGTGTGCTCTGGAAGCAGTTAGAAAATCGGAAAGCATGGCCGCCTAGCATGTTCCTGATTGTTTCCCCATAGTGTGAAGGTTTAGGAGAAATGCCGCCAGTTGCAATCACATCTTCTCCACCGTGTTTCTCGATGATGGTTCGAATGAGCTTGTCACGATAATTGAATTCTCGTTCGGTATGAGCGGCCACAAGCACTATGAAGAATCGCTTGGCTTCTGCAAGCAATCCAGCAAAGATGGTTTCCAAAGCCTCCATTTTTGTATCTGTGAATAGTCCTGCTAGACCTTCAGCAGAAGAGCTGGTTGCCATCATGACAATTTCATGACCAGTCATTTCATGAAATGCTCCCTCAAACGCATCCCACTCTTCGAAGTTGGGAACATACATTTTCCAAAATGACGGAACTGTCCAATCATAATGGGGAACTGTTCCAGATATTTCCCACTTCCAATCCTTCTGAGCGGGAAATGAATAGAGCTTGATTGCAGCTTTTGTGAAGACTCCCAAACCACCATAGGCACCCAGCCAACCGCGGATTATGCCTCTCATACTAAAACCGGGTCCATCACCCGTGTACCATTTTCCATTCTGATCAAAAGAACCAATTCTAAGGATTTCTCCATTGGGCATTACCCATTCGGCTCCTAGTAGATTCCTTGCACTAAATCCTGTATATGGTGATGTAAAACCAGGACCTACAAAGGAAGTATGACTTGCTAGAGGTGAGGTCTGCGGTCCAGCACCTTGAGCATGATGCATCAAACCGTATTTGAAAAGTTCCGATTGTAATTCTGCATTTGTTACATAGGGCTCTATGACGGTGTACATGTTTCTAGGATCCACTTCGATAATTCGGTTCATCCTTCGAAGGTCGATTTGAACTGACCGTGTTGATGATACGCCATTCCATGGTCCCATTCCTGTGCTGAGAGCTTTGAATTTTACATCGTTCTCATTACAAAGCTTGACAATCGATTGGACTTCTTCGGTTGATGCAGGGAGTAGGACCGCCCCAGGTCTCGTGCCAAATCGAGATGGTGTTTCACCCCGCTGCGCACTCTCTATCTCGTTGCACCATTGGAATGCATACGTGTCCAGAATCGCAGGTGCACGGGTGATGTTCTCTTCTCCGACTATTTCTTTGAATGCATTGTATACGTTATCTTCCAACATCTACTCACCTCCCTCCAGACTCTTTAGTACGACCTCGGTGAGGTCCAAGTATTCGAGATTCGTTTCACGCTCTTTCATTGAATCCTTGAAGTTTGTCGAGCAGAAGGGACATGCAGAAACAAGAACTTCAGCGCCTGTATATTCCGCTTCTAAAACCCGCTCTGATGCAGCCCAGAGTGCGAATTCAGGATATGCAGACTTTACCCCAGCGCCAGCTCCGCAGCAATAAGAATACTCACGTATTCGTTCCATCTCAACAAGTTCAACACCAGGAATCTGTTTGAGGACATTCCTTGGTGCGTCGTATTCACCACCTGCACCTTGACGATCTGGCTTCGGTGGATCCCAGATGTAAACCTGTGATAAGACTTCTACCTGTTCTCCCTCGTAGGGTTCATACGGTTCGGACATTCGGCCTAGATGGCAAGGGTCATGGTAGGTCACTTTCAATGGGACTTCTGTCTTGGGTTTCAGTTTACCTTCTTTCAGAAGACGGTCCATTAGCTGCGACATGTGTACAACTTCAAAGTCATGCTCGACGTATCGGGGATATTCAGTCTTGAGCATATTATAACAGCCTGCGCAACTTGTAACTATACGCTTCACGCCTTTATTCTTCAAGAGCTCAACATTGCGCTCCATAATCTCGATTGCCTTTTTCCTGTTACCAACTCTGTAAACAGGACTTCCACAACAAACCTCATCGGAACCAAGAATGCTGAAACTCTCATTGGCTGCATTAAGAACACGAGCGGTGGATATTGCAATCTCTTCACGCCTGTAAGCGGCAGTACATCCGACAAAATAGAGTGTGTCAGAGGTTTCATCAATCTCCACATCAGTGCCTTCAAGCCAAGCGGGACGATTCTCAGATGGTTCTCCATAAGGATTCTGATTTCGCTCGACTAGCTCAATGTACTTCTTGTGTTTGGGCATGGGGCCTGCGCCGCATTCTACGGCCTTGACTCGAAGTTCGTGAATGGCTTCATTTGGTTCAAGGTCATAGACCCACTTGCAAGAAACCTCACACCCTGCGCAGTTGGTGCAGCGGTATAGAACATCAAGTGTATCTTGATCAAACTCAATTCGACCTTTGTGATAGGCGTTAGCCATTATCATTCTCCCGCCACCTGAATATGCATGGAAATTATAGTACTGCACTGATGGGCATATGTTTGAGAAACGCTGGCTCTTGATAGCCAGCTGAGGTATGAATTTGCATTTAGAGCAACGAACGCAGCTGTCCATCATATCTTCCATGTCGCCGAGTGTCATTTTGGCACCTCCTTGAAACAGAGCTTTCCAGGATTCAGAATGTTGTTAGGGTCGAAGATGTGTTTGACATTCTTCATGGCCGTCACCATTTCTGGAGATGACTGCCCAAACACGGCATCAGCGATTGTACCGCAAGGTCTACTGAAGAAGGCACCATTTTTCAGAAGTATTAACGACCCCTGTTCAGCGATGAGTTTTGCCTGAGCGGAATCACCGTTAGGATCAAAATACAAGTCAAAGCTGCAATGAGCGTTGACTCCTTGGACAGTGGGTTGAATGTATACGCCAATGAAATCTGATGAGTGTCCTTGGTTCTCTGCGAATGTGGAGAACTCTGAGAAAAACCGTGGAATCTCATCCAAAGTGGTTGTAAAGAATACTTCTTTGAATCCGCCTTTGGACCTGAGTTTCCAATAGGGTTCTTCACTTGCCCTATTCAGCAGAGATTGTACATCAGCTCCTTTTATGCCGCCCAACGTTTCTTTGAGTGTTATATTGAACGCGTTTGCAATCTCCGTAGAATCAGCGGTTCGATAGTTTATTTCATCTTCTGAAATTACCCCGCGGCCCGAAATCCCAGCTACAATAACCCACTCAGGTAGAGATTCTCGGAGGGCCCCTATATCGCTAGTATTCTTCCCTAATGCTGTTGCCAAACAGATGCTATTCATAATAAAATGCTCATCAAGTAATCGCCTCCTTAGAATGGCATATGAGAAGTCAATTAGCTGTTGTAAGTCCTCAGAACCTGCAAGGTGGATTTTGTGAACATCGGGTAAAGCTTCGCATTTTATTGATGCCCAGGTTACGATACCAATCGTTCCTTGACTGCCTTGCAAAAGTCTGAAGGGATCATATTGTGACGGCCCCATGGGATTCTTCTGTGCTTGGCCCATAGCCCATTGTTCTTCAAGTGTACCTGGACCTGCAGCAGTTCCTGTTCGGAATATATCACTTGTTCCGTAAACAGTTTCAGTACATAACAAAGGATCCGAA
>CAYMLT010000241.1:0-5408 GCA_964391265.1 uncultured archaeon | reverse complement strand
AAGAGCTCTTTGGAACGAACCACAAGCGTTCATTGACCTTCAGAAAGTAACAGATCTCAGCAAGACCGCATTGATTCATCACCTAGATAAGCTTGCAAATAATGGGATTGTGAACCGTCTTGAACGTGGTCGTTATGAACTGACTGGAGATGGTCGAGACCTAGTTTCCGCAAGTGTTGCAGCTTATGCAAGGTCTCAGAAGAGAAAGGAAGATGAATCTGCAAGGAGAGCAGAACACATCCAGCGAGCACATGCAAAACGATCCGGACATCTCCAGGATGATGAGGTTCGACTTGTTGCACTCAAGGATATGAAAGTTGCAAGTGTTCGTGTAATTAGTAGTCAACCTGAGAATGATGCATGGGCTAAGATGCTTACATGGGCTGAACCAAGAGGACTTCTAGGAGATGCAAAGAAACACCCTGTGTATGGATTCAATAATCCCGATCCGCACCCGGACAAGAGTGAATATGGATACGAGTTCTGGATGCAGATTTACGAGGATATGGATCTCGATGAAGGTATGGAAGTCAAGGAGGTCAAAGGTGGCCGCTATGCAGTCATTACCTGTAATTTAACCGAGGAATTAGAGTCCGAATATTTCAAAGAGAAGGGGCATCTTGAGAGCTGGAAGAAACTGGTCGAATGGGTGAAAGCAAGTAGCAATAGCATTGCAAAAGGCCATTGTCTGGAATACGCACATGACCCTGGTGGGTCAGAAGGCGATATCATTCTGGATCTTTACTTGCCCATTAAGGAGTGAGGTGAATCGTCGTTGAATGATAATCCTACTCTGTCCCAAGAGTACACTGCTGCATTAGATTCATTCGTAGAACAACTACAGAACGACCCCAATATCCTTGCTGCTTTTGTCTACGGAAGTTTGGTTCGTGGTGATGTCTGGGAAGAGTCTGATATCGATATGCTAATTGTCATAAAAGACGATTCGCTGCCTTTTCAGCAGCATTGGTTGAAAGATGGAGGCACATAATATTGAATGAATCAATTAGGATTGAATTAGCAAAACCTGAAGATGCAGAGATTCTTGCAGATATTTCAAAGAGAGCATTTGACTCAGATGTTGAGGTTGGAGCACTTTTTCCGGGCGGCCCAGAGGGCTATGATTCAGTCGCTGCTCATCGGAGAGATATGGGCTATGACTCAGTTAATACTCAGCGGAGTGATGCATTGGATGAAAGAACAGACTATTGGAAAGCCATCTATAATGACCAAATCGTGGGTGGCACGAGAGTTCACAGAATTTCACCGGAACACTACTATATCTTTGGTGTCTTTGTAGATCCCGATTTTCATAGAAGAGGAATTGGCACACAATTCTTTCAGAAGATTGAAGGTAAGTATCCACAGGCTAAGAAATGGTCATTGGATACGCCTGAATGGAATATCCGAACAAAAAGATTCTATGAAAAGGTTGGGTTCGTACAAACGGGCATTTTAAGGTGGGTGCCTACTTTTGATTTGCGTTACTATGTAAGAATAACTGATGAAAACTATCACACTAATTACGTGTCTATTTCTGAACTCAAGAATGATATGACACAACTGGCTGTAAAAGGGACAATCAGAAACTTATCCAAAAAGAGAGAGGCCACCTCAAGAGATGGAAAAAAGCTGCAAGTTGCAGATGCAACACTTATTGATAATACTGGGTCCGTAGCCTTAGTTCTTTGGAATGATCAAATCCGTCAGGTCAACGAAGGTGAGAGCGTTGTAATTGAGAACGGGTATGTAAATGAATTCAAAGGCGCTCTTCAGCTAAACATTGCTCGCAATGGTCAAATTATAATAAAGAAATCTGGCCAATTTGGATAAGACTGTGATTGAGAGGTTTTGGGTTCGCTTAAATGAAATTGAGTAAGAGTAATCTTAGAGTTCTAATTCCATGAAAAACCAATGATGTCTCAATGGTATTGGCACTTCTGATTCTGCATACTCAGGGACTTTCCTAAAACCAATGCTAGTATACACATGCTGAGCTGTATCCATGAATCCGCCAGTGTCCAAGCGCAATGCTGTGAATTCTGATTCTTTTCCTCTATCTATTAATTTCTTGAGCAGTTCTTTTCCATATCCCTTACCTCTGAACTCAGGTTTGATGTACATACGTTTTATTTCGCCTATTTTGGCATCGACTCTATAAAGACCACCCATACCTATTACTTTTCCAGCGTCTTCAAGAATGAACAAAGCACCATCATCTGGTTGAATTGATGTGAAACTCTCATATTTGGAGCGGACATATTCTTCTACTGTAACACCCATCGTTTCTGCAAAATCCAATCCATAACGTTCTCGAACTTGGTTTGCAATCCAACTGATGTATTCCACATAAAGTTGAATTAAACCATCGCTATGATTCTTAGGATCATAAAGAGTGAAAGATACCAATTAATTTTCCCTTCGTGAATTCTTTTCATTAGAGCGGCTTTTGTAATAACACTTTTGGAGCCCTGTGGTACCCTTTCAAAACCCATTCTTGCATGAAACTAATGGGTCCTCTCTCTAACTTCCTCATTCATATATGGAAGCTCAATTCTAATTGCGGCTCCCTTATTGTAGACACTACTCTCAAGAAGAAAGATATTTCCTTGGTATATTTCCACAATCTTCCGACTTAGATACAATCCGAGACCTCCTCCGGTATCGGAAACTCCTTTCTCAAAGAGATGAGTAGCAATCTCTGGGTCAACTCCTGGACCATTATCCACAAAATCGAGAATTGCCTTCTTCTTATCCAAAAAGAGGTGAATGTCAAGCTCCATTTCTGGACCAACATGCTGGACTGCATTTCTAACCAGATTGTCAAATACAAAAGGAAGAAGAGATTTTCCCTTGGTAGTAATTCTATGTTCTGGCAATTTATCATGAACATGTATAGTAGCACTTGGATAACTGCTCTTGGCTTCATTTTCTAGATGTCGGATAATATCAATTAGATTATCTTCTTCAATAAAATCAGACCTATTAAAATGCTGAATCAGTCGTAACATCCTTTTTGCCGCTGAATCTATTGAAGAAAAGAGCTCCATATCTTTTGAATTCTTGACTCCTCTCTCTAGAACAAGCCCAATCTCCCCGATGATTAATTGTAAATCATTTGCCAAATCATGCCGTAGCAGGGAAGCATAAAGTTGCAATTCAGTCACAGTATCCTCAAGTCTTGTACGACTAATTCTCAACTCTTCTTCAATCTTAGACCGTCGAAGTCCGATTGCAACAAGATTCGAAAGCGCCATTACGACTCGTTCATCATCCTGTGTGAAATCAGACGGCTTATTGGCAAGCCCAATTATTCCCTCAACTTTGTTAGATATTATTAGTGGACCAAACATTACATTCTTCATGAATACATGCCCTTCAGGCATGTACTTGACCCATTGGGAACCCATGAAGGAATTATCATACGCTGGTCGAGCCTCTCTATATGCCACTTCTCTAAGACCCCTGATAGGCATCGGTAAGTTTTCATCAACTGTACAGGGAAGTCCTCCAGAATCAAGAAAGAGAACCTTATTTTCCTCTCCATCTTCGGACAATAATGCAACGTAACCGGATTTTGCACCGGTAAGGTCCTTTGCTATATTAAAAACAGCTCTTGCTGCCTGAGGAAAGCTTTCCGATCGAAGTACTGCTGAAGCCGCATCAAGAAGTTTCTGACTCTCATATTCGATTCGGTCGATTCTTTTCTGAGCCTCTTTGAGTTCGTTCTCCAGATCCATCTGCATCGTATCCGTTCTAGATATCCTGTCCTCCACCATCCAGAACTAATTCCTCGTTATTCTACACTCTACTGTAGGCTATATGAAGGAATTGATTTCTAATTTGAAAATTCTGATTTCACCTCATCAAGAATCTCGATGCGCTCTTGTTTAGCCTCTCTCGGTGGTTCTTGCTTTCTCTCATCAAGGATTGGCATCGGGTAGGTTAACCTCTAGAAACCATAATTGCTCCAATTAGTGATACAATTGCACAGAAGATCAATGCAGAGATAAAACCTAGATATTGGATTGTTGGTCCAATGAAGATGATTTGCGGAATGGCAAATAAAATTGCTATTGTTGGCATCAGTGAATACACGCTATTGCGAATTTCATTAGGGATAACATCCAGAAGTACTCTCTGAGTTAGAATCGATGCAAATGAGTAAAGGAGGCCGCATATCACGAATGTAACATACATGGTTGTAACAGGGATAATGGACTCCAATGGAATCGCCAGAACAATGATTTCTGTATATGGAAAATAGAATTCCACTACGAAAACCGGGTGAGAAAACAATATTATAGCGGTTTTATAGACACCATCTTGGTTGAAAAAGGAGTCGGCGAAATGGAAAATATACGCATGGATAGATTGGAATGGATAGATGTCATACTGATTGCGATCTTTCCAATTCTAGGAATAATCCTATATTTTGTGCACAAGGGAAATGGAGAGCTGGAACGAGCAGATGCATCCTTGTGGGGCATGGTAATCGCACTCATAATCTACATACCATTGAATTTGATATTGCCATGGATTGGCACGTTTATTGCATTCTTCATTATCATTTGTCTTTACATGCTGAACAAAGAAGGAAAGCTCCCCTTCGAAACTCAAGGCTCAACAAGACCTGAATCAGAAGTAGTCGAGGAAGCTACTGCATTTCCAAGCACCTGCAGGAACTGTGGAGGTTCTTTATTGGAAAGAGAGATTGAATGGATTAACAACAATACGATTCGCTGTCCTTACTGTTCTTCAGAATTGAGGGTAAGCTAGTTGGAATTGTCCGGTGATATGATTGATAAACTAGGATATTGCTGGACAGTACACTGTTGTAGAATTTGTGCCGGCTGAATTTGCAGAATAGTCCAACAAATCACCTAATCGTTTTCTGAGAACGACCTCGCTGTGAATTTGCCACAATCTCCACATACAATCTCGTAATCCCAGTATGCATCACCACTAGCAGTACTAACTGACCACTGTGCATAGATGACCAGAACATTGCTGCTCTTGCATTCTCCACAACCATGCATATTCATTCTCCCGCTAAGAGGATGCTCTTCTATTGATACTCCTGAACCTCTATAGATCATGCCAATCCAATCATTATTTCCATCTGGGATTAGTGGTTCACTAAATCGTGATGCATAGTCTTTAGAAGCAATTCTTGGTACCTCTGTGACAGTTTCATATAACATCGAAATCAGTCCGCACCTTAATTTGTGCGCTTAAAGTTATTATTCGATGAAATATCGATTACGTTGAAACGGTTATTCAAAAGCTCATCTAGCTCCAAATAGGCATCATGTCAACAGCTAATGTTTACGAGCTTGAAGATGATATACTTCCTGATACTTCTTTCAAGTTCAGAACCATATCTGTGAGCAAATTCTCAGAACTTC
>CAYMLT010000240.1:0-5458 GCA_964391265.1 uncultured archaeon | reverse complement strand
TTGAAATCCCAAATAGATCATGTCCCGCTTGGTTTATTCTCACTATATTTCCATTTTGATCCAATAGTATTTTGGTAATTGGGGATTTTTCAAATGCGTGCGTGAGTAATTCTTGGGATTCTTTAAGGTCTTTGTCCACCTCAAGTTTTCCGATGGCTTTCGAAAGATGCTGCGCTATTTCTTCCAATAGCACTACCTCCTCATCTATGAAAGGACCTTCAACGCATGGCAATTTTTCTTCTATATAGAATACTTCAATTGATCCTCGGTCGGAATTGAGGATTCTCAAATCCTTTATCAAAAACCATTCAGTTTCTTTGAAATTATGTGTGGTGTACTCTTTTTCGTCAAATCTTATTCGTGTACATACACTGTCAGGACACTGGAAAGCTGATGGTATTATATCCAAGACTCCAACAATGATTTCTGAAAAACTTTCGAATAATCGGTTCGTGAAATCTGTTATTTTGACCAAACATGTCAGTTCTCTGAGTCTTTCTTCTTGTGCCCATTCGGCTTCTTTCAGTTTAGATACATCTCGGACTTGGCTAAAGAAATACGCCTCATCTGCGTTTTCACTCTGCACATAACAAGTCTGAAGATGAGCATAAATCACCAATCCATTCTTGTGGATGTATCTTTTGTCGATAACTCCATCTATTATTTCCCCTAACTTTAATTTCTGAAGAATGTTTTCTTCAATGTGATAATCTTCTTGATGTGTTAGGTTCCTGAATTCCATCTGCAGTAATTCTTCAAGAGAATATCCTACCAAATCAGCAAAGGCTTGATTCGCTGACATGAATAATCCTTCAGAATTCATCCAAACCATTCCAATTTTAGATCTATCATATGCCAGACTCAGTTTTCTCTCTTCGGATATAGAAACACCATAGAGAGTTGTTGCAATTGCTGTTGGAATCTCATGGGCATCCTTCACTAAACTCGCTACTAGTATTCCTCGGGCTTCCTTTTCTTCCTCACTTCTTATAGTGACCTCACCCTTCCATAATCCATCTTTCGCAACACAATCAATAATATTGAGGATGTCTTCGGGGTTACTTAGCCACGAGAGCAGTAGTTGATGGTCAGTCACCTCATCCTCCTTTATACGTAAGTATTCTCTCAGGGCCCGATTGTGCCATTTGATAGTCCCATCCAAATTCAATAATGCTATCCCAACAGGAGCAATATTGACTGCGGCTTGGCAAAGCGACAGCTCATGCTCAGCAGCCTTGAGCTCAGTGATTTCTTGCATTGCAGCTATGGCATACTCTACAGGTCCTTCTGTGGCAGAGATAACGGAAATGTCAGTGCGAAACGTTGTAGTCTTGCCAGATGGTATCTTGAATTCATGTTCTATCTTAGGCGGATTATGGTCCATCAATGCCTGAGAGAATTTTTCCTTCGCAAGATTTTTTTCAATTGCTGATAATCCGCTAAGAGGTCCGATTTCTAAAAAGTGCGAACCAATTTTTGGCTTGAATTGCATCCCTATTCTTGAGCCAAACTTCTTATTGATGTATAATATCGTCCCATCGTGTTTCAAAACAACAACAGGATTGGGCAGTTCATCAAGTGTGTCTGTGAATTGTCTTGAGAGAATCGGCTCTTCCATTCTTCTAGATACCTCCCCCCAGTATGAGCGGACATACCAAAATCGGGGCTAATGAAATCGGCTTCTGTGCCTTCTTTATTTTGTCTAGTGCACACTCAATAGAACTTTCCATAATCAATTATAACATTATTAAATGATATAAATGGTACTACTGTGAATGTCGGCATAAATTAATAATCACTTATTTCCCTAGTTCATAAACAAGAATCAGTGGGCTCATTCTCATAATGACTACCCCCCAATAAAGATAACGAAGTGCATTATATGGTAATTCACATCTTAATCGTTGATGATGATAGGGACCTCTTGGTGCTGATTGAAAGATTTCTTCAGCGTGAGTATCCTGATTTTGAAACCAGTTTAGCTGCATCTGCTCAGGATGCTTTGCGGCAAATAGAATCAGGCGATTTCGACACAGTAATTTGCGATTTTCACCTGGGACCGAATGAAATGAACGGACTCGAGCTTCTCGAATGGTTAAGAGAAGGTGGCAATGATATACCATTTATAATGTTCACAGGGAGAAGCCGAGAAGATGTCGCAATTCGGGCATTGAATCTTGGCGCAAGCTTCTATTTGAAAAAGGATGCGCAGGATTTTGAAAATCTTCTCGGAGAATTGTCTCTACATATTAGAAATGGTGTAGAAGCAAAGAAGATGGAAGATGCTCTAAGTGCTAGCGATTCTAGATTTCGTGCTGTTTTCGAGCATTCTGGCTATGGCATTATGGTGTCAACAAACGACGGTAGTATCGTGGATGTCAATCCTGCATTTGAGAATATGATTGGGTATCGCGAGGATGAGCTATTGCAGATGAATGTCAGGGATTTCAGTTTCCCTGATGATCATGAAACTGATTTGAATCTCTACAACGAAGCAATAAAGCATGTGTATAATTCGTACCGACTAGAAGAACGCTATCTTAGAAAAGATGGAACAACGCTATGGGGAGATGTATCAATTTCCATTGTCTATGGATTGGACAACAAACCGAGTTTCATTTATGCAATGATTCAAGATATTACAGAAAGAATCCACGTAGAACAAAATCTGAAAAGCAATGAAGAAGAATTCAAAGAAATCTTTGAGAAATCTCCAATTGCAATAGAGCTTTTTGATTCTAAGGGTTCTCTCATACAGGCAAACAATGCTGCATTGGAATTATTCGGGATTTCATCCATTAAATCCATTAAGGAATTCAATCTATTTGAAGATGCAAACATACCCTCTCATCTTAGGGAGAATCTTAGGAAGGGCATCCCGTGTAGATATGACTATGCTCTTGATTTTAATGATAAAACCAACCCTATTTCTAAAACCTCAAAATCTGGAGCAATCAATATTGATGTTTCTAATGTCCAATTGAAGAATAATGATGGTACAATTAGAGGCTATCTCTCTCACATTGTCGATATAACTGAGCATACGCTCTCAAAATTGGCACTAATTGAAAGCGAAACCAAATTCAGAGCCGTGTTCGAAGATGCAGCAATAGGAATGACAATTGTATCATTGGATAACGAGTTGCTATCCTTTAATCCTGCAATGCATCATATGCTTGGATATACACAAGAAGAGATGTCCAAGATGTCTGTAAGTGATTTCTCACATCCGGACGATATGAAGACTACTCGTAATCTATCTGCTGAATCAATATCAAATGGAACTGATTCATATCAGGTGGAGCAGCGCTACATGAAAAAGAACGGAGAGACAATGTGGGGAAGGCTAACATGGTCACTTGTGAGAAATAGCGATAATGAACCTTCTTTTGGGATTGGCATGGTGGAAGAGATAACGGAGAGAAAACTAGCTCGGATCGCACTTCAAGAGAGTATGGACAGGTATCGAAGTCTGATAGAGAACATGGCGGCGGTCGTAATAGAACTGACGCCAGATGGAACTCTCAGTTACATCAGTCCACAGTGTGCAACTGTGTTTGGCTATAAGCCAGAGGATTACTCGAAGATGAAACCGTTTGAATTCATCCATCAAGATGATCGCGATTCAGTCCAAAAAAGAATGGAAGTTACTTTCAAAGAAGGTGTCCGTTCCAACACACAATTTAGAATGAGGCATAAAAAAGGACACTATGTTGCTGTAGAATCTGTAGGGAACATAATCGATACAGGTTCTGGACCTAGGTACATTGGAGTGGTCTATGATACCACGGAGATAGGAAAATGGGCGAATGCATATCAAGATTCGGAAGATTACTGGCGTACCATAGTGGAGAACATATCTGATCAGGTTGTCGTAATAGACACTAACGAAGTCATCCACTACATAAACAGGTCAATCACAGACACGCCATTTGAAGAGATAATCGGAAAATCAGTCTATGCATATCTTAGTGAAGACCATATTCCAGCTATAAGGAATGTTATTCAAACTGTCACGAAAACTAATGAAGTAGTCACTTATGAGTATAAGAATAAAATGCATTCCGGACAAGTTGTTAATCTGAAGCTTGTCGCTTATCCAGTTCTCATCGGCAAGGAGTTGAAGTGGATTTGTTTATCGATTAGCAATCTCACTGACCTTAGGAAGAATGAGATGAATTTCAAGGCGATAGCTGATTTCACATATGATTGGGAGAGCTGGCACGGGACTGATGGCAGTCTACTCTGGACCAATCCTGCTGTTGAAAAGTACACAGGCTATTCCGTGGAAGAATGTATTGCAATGAAAGACTTTCCTCTACCGTTAATCCATGAAGAATCAAGAGAGGTTTTCAAATCCATCGTTAGTCAGAATGATGAAAATTACCAAACAGGGAACGATGTACGTTTCAGGGCGAAAAAGAAGGATGGTTCCTTAATCTGGATGGCTGTTTCTTGGCAGCCGATTTCTGATGACTCAGGTGAATCTCTTGGTATCAGAACAAGTATTCACGACATCTCAGCGAGAGTTGCTACTGAGGAGGCTCTTCATGTATCTGAAAACATGTATCGCTGCCTCTTCAATGGAGCTCCACTTTCAATTCTCTTGATTGAACCAAATACTGGAAAGATCATCGATTTCAATGAAGTTGCACACACATCTCTTGGGTATACTCGAGATGAGTTCGAGCGTTTGAGTATCTGCGACATTGACATATTCCTTGAAACCGCGGAAGATGTTCTTGCAAGGGCTGAGCAAAGTGGAGCAAGAGAAAGCGATGAGTTTGAATCGAAACACCAAGCTAAAGACGGAACGGTGCGAGATGTCCATGTATCTGTGAACCGAGTATCATTGGGAACGGAAGTTCTAAGTCAGGCTTTCGTTCAAGATATCACTGAACGGAATCGCATCCAAGCGGATCTACAAAAAGAACGCGACTTGATGGGATTTTATCTTGACCTCTCAGGAGAAATTGTCGTTGCTCTTGACACGGACGGGGATATTTCGCTGATAAATAAAAAGGGTTGTGAGATTCTTGAGTGCAACCGTGAAGAAGTAGTTGGCATAAACTGGTTTGATAACTTCGTGGCAAAAGAACTCAAAGAATCAGTACGCCATGTATTTAATCAATTAATAAAAGGGGACGTAGAATCTGCACGAATCTATGAAAACCATGTGATAACAAGGAGCGGGTCTCAACGACTAATAAGATGGCAGAATGATATTCTACGAAGTGACGATGGCTCAATTATAGGTGTTGTTAGCTCCGGAGAGGATATCACTGACATAGGAAAAGCTCAGAACGCCCTAGAAGAAAGTGAAGAAAGGTTTAGCAAATTTGCTGAGTTCTTTCCCGGCCCGTTGTTTATAAAAAACGAGGAATTCAATTACGTGTACGTTAATAATCATCACATAGACAAATTCAAACACTATGCATCTACGTGATGATTATTAACG
>CAYMLT010000239.1:1392-5471 GCA_964391265.1 uncultured archaeon | reverse complement strand
GTAATTTTCATATTATACTTATATAAAAATAATAAATTGAATAAAGCATTTGATACATATGAGACCGAAATAGTAGAATCTGTTAAGACTCAGATTGAGAATATGGTTGCCTTGACCACAGGAGTCCTATCTGGCTACTCTCAGAAAATGCAGATTGCGCAAGAAACTATCAATCAAGGACTTGAAAATGAATTAGGAGATAAGCTCACTCTCCTTCAAGAAGAATTGGATAGGAGTCAGAATGAGCTAAAGGCCGCCTCCAAGAAGATCATAAGAGATTTCAATAAATGGGTAAAAACAGAAAAAGTCTCATCATTTCAGACAATAAAAGATCTTGAAGTCAAAACAAAAAGCCTTACTAAAGTTGCAAAGGACACAATAAAAAAATCTCACCAGAGCTCAGAAGAGGTCCTGATTTCAACCACAGAGCAGCTTGCAGCAGCATTGAATGTAAGAACCTTGGAAACAGCCAATTCTGTATCTGCGTTTATCACAAACCTCTCATCGTCACTAAAACAAAAATCTGCTACACTTGATGCAAACATTGGTCAAGCGCTTGTCAATTCGCAGGGTGCACTAGAAGAAACATCTGCTCAAGCTCGAGCGAATGCCGCATTACACATAGATACTTCAAGAAGGAAATTGGATGAAGTCGTATCAACTTCGAAAACCTTCAATGACATAATCGTTGAATGGAATTCAGATGTTAATAGCTACTTAGATACATCGGGCCAATCCGTCATTGCTCAGCTGGAGCAACTTTCTGGATCAGAGAATGCCTTTCTTGAGGTTGTCCGCATGGCGTTAACAGGATTCATCGACAAAAATAATTCGTTGGTGGATGATGAATACAAATCTCTGCGCACAATCTCTCGTGGATTAAGTTCAGATACTGAATCTTTCATGAATGCCGCTCGCATGAGCGTCGTAGATCTACTTCAGAACGAAATTGAAGAAAGCCATGAACGCCTTCAGAAGATGAGTGAAACTCTTGTTTCCGAATTAGAGAAATGGAATGACAAGTCAACCAAAGGAATAGATAAGAAGGTATCATCAACGGTTAGAGAAGTTTCGACTGTTCTGGACACAGAGGTCACAGAACTAGGCTCGCTAACAGATAATATGGCTAGTAGGCTAAAATCCTCCTTCTCCAGTGTCCGTACAACCACTGAAACGAAGAATGACGGCATCATTTCGAATATCAAGAAATCCGCAAGTGAATATGAAGCAAGTATTGAAGCCAAACTTGAGGAAATGGCCAATAGATATGTTGAAGTTATCCAACAAGAGGTTATTGAAGCCAAGACACTATATGATGACCTGAACACTCGGCTCAATGATAGACTATTTCAGAGCATGAATGTAATGAACTCCCAAGTGAGCACAGCTCAAAAGGAGATTAACAATTCTGTCGTCGAACAGGTTTCAAGGATTGACCGTCATGCAGAAGAGATGCGAGAGGAATTTCACATCCGAATTGAAGATATGACTAGGCAATTCATTACGTTATCACAAAGCCTTGAATCAACATTCAACGGCCTTTTGTCAAGCCAGACTGTTGAAGCAAGAGATCTAATATCCTCCGCACATACTGAGTTCGGAAATGCCATAAAATCAGAGATGGCCCTTCTGGATTCGGATTCCATAAAATTACAACAGGAATTTGTATCCGAGATAGGAATGCATGTGGATTCGGTAGTAGAGTCTACTTCGGCGTTGCAGCGCTCTCTTGATGCCTTTACAATAGAGAAACGAAATGAACTCTCAAAGAATATGCAAGAAACGATTGCTGGAATAGAAACAACTCTTCTAGCTGCACAAGAATCCCTCGCAGAGATAGAATCCAGCACCGTTGGACAAATCGTTGATAGTATCCAGCAGGTTTCAAAAGAGTTTGGAACCTCTGTTTCTGGAGTTAGAGATAACATCTCGGAACGATTGTCTTCTGTACGGGATGATACTTCTGGAATACTTGCAAAGAACACCTCCAGCGTTAAGGGATCGGTCGATACATACCTCTCTGAAGAGAAGGAGTCACTCCAGCGCGTAATCGGGGTGGTGAGTACAAAACTTGATGGCCTCTCATCGAATAATATAAAGAACGCAGGCAAGAATATAGAAACGTTCCAGAAACTATTGGAAACACGTCAATCTGATGCAGTAGAAGGAAGAGCAAAATCACGCAGCTCTGTGATGAAAACTGTTGAGGACCGGAAATCGGAGGCAGTATTAGCCTTTGATGCCGCACAGGTTTGGGTCGAATCATCAATGGATAGTATCAGATCATCGATGGAAACCTTTGGATCGAAATTGAATAATGAGATTATTCATATGCAGAATAATCTTGAAAAGATTTCAGAGTCAACTGTTTCGAATATTGAAGAGCGCAGTGAGCTTCAGATAACACAATTGGAAGATATTAGCAAGACATTTCTTGCACATAATGAAGCACAATTGAAAACAGGCCTGAACGATTTTAGTTCCTCTAGTGAAATCATACTAAATGCGACAATAGATGAACTATCAGAATTTCCCCAGAAGATAACGACTGAAGCAAATACTGCCTTCCAGAAATCTATTGCCCTTAATAAAGAAAAAATGGACACACTTGAAACAGACCTATCTGTCGGATTCGCAGACTTCGAAGCTGCAGCACAGGTGAGCTGTGAGGAAATGAATTCACTCATCGAGAGGACATCTGCCCAAGGTGTGAATTCTCTTGAATCCGCAATTGAAGAAACCCGACAGTCTGCATTGGTTTCCAATCAACACGCGGCTCGTAAGTTTGAGTCAATTGGTGTCGATATGAAAGCCTCAATTAGCGGGTCCTCGTACGAGATTATTGAAAGCCTTCTCGCAGAAGCAAAGGAGAAGATTACAGGTATCTCTGATTCACGCTCCACAGCAAATGATGCTATTGAAACTTTAACGAATGCACTTCACACAACCAGGGTAAGCGCCATTACTAAGGCTTCTGAAACACGGCAGGAATCTTTGAACACTTGGGCAGGCGATGTAAAAGAACTCTCACAAAATGTTTCGTCAATACAACATGCTTCGTTATCCAGTGTCATTGAGTCGAGCAAATCCATTGTTGAGCTGCTGAATTCCATACACACTGCTTCGGAGGAGATTCTTTCACTGCCAACAGACAATACTTGGTATCTATCAGGAAAGGATGAAATTTGTGGATACATTCTCGACATGTCCCAACGAGCCGAGGAGTCAATGGTGATTTCACTTGTGTCCACTGATTGTGTCGATTTCAAGAAACTCTCAAAAGTGAAAGCGCCACCAAGAAGAGTAATAGTTATTCCTGAAACCGATGATACTGAATCTGAAATTGAATCATTGAAAGGTTGGAGAATTTGGGTAACTAAGTCACCGATACTACTTGCTATTATGGATGACAAAGAGATTCTAATCGGAGGTCAATCTGATGATGCAAAACCACTCTGTATACTTTCCCGTAACGAGAGCTATCTCAAACTGTATCATGATTCCCTCGGACCAAAGCTCGTAATGGACTCCACAAAGCAATCATAGTTTGACTTGATAGATGATGGCGTCTTCATCTTTGTAGTAGCGTTTACTTCGGCTGACTGATGCCATCCCCCATTTCTCGTAGAATCTCCTGGCTGAAGTATTGCTTTCTCTGACTTCTAGAAATAATGATTTCACATTCGCTGACTTTAGTGATTCAAGGGCTGAAGAAAAGAGCGACCCCGCGATGCCTTTTCTTCTGTGCTCATTCTGTACTGCAATGTTTAGAAGATGCCCCCTTTTCTGCCTAATTTCATACTCCCACACTATGTATCCTATCACTCGTCCATGCGCTTCAGCGACAAACATCCAAACCTCTCCTCCACGATCGAGTACATGGCCTTGATGATTAGCGAGGAAGAGAAATATTGAAGTGCTCCAAGGTTCCTTGAAACACTGTTCCTCTAACACCAAAATATCATCTAAATCCTTCATCATTACTGTTCGAATTATCGGTTCCAACGACTTATCTCCCGGTGAGTTGCTCGGTAATTTGGGCTTTCCAACAAGCATCATTATACTGTATTGTCATTGAC
>CAYMLT010000239.1:0-1382 GCA_964391265.1 uncultured archaeon | reverse complement strand
TGTGGAAGATTGGCTCTAGATATGAAACACCTGTCAGGCTCTACTACATTTTTTGTATTTGAATCGTCAACAACGAAAAATTTTGTAAATCGTGAGAGTTGCCAAACGAATACTCCAATCATGGCAATGGAAACGGCCAAGAAAATGACACCTATTGGCTCAAAGGTTCCAACAAAAAGGAAAGGAAAAATGAAGATGAAATTTGCTGGCGAATCTGAAAAAAGGAACGCCAGCAATATGATTCCTCCTCCAATTAACATAGCGCCTATGCAAAGTAGCAAGTCGCTCTTTCTATTTATCATCAATGTCGTATGCACCTACTTCCCAGTAATATACACTTCCTGTTGAATTCTTATTTCATTGTGCCTGTTGTCTAAATGAATCCTCACAAGACATATCAAGGAAACCTTACGCAAAAATACATCAAGATGTCACACAACAAGAGGTAATTGACATGGCGGGAAAGAAGGCAAAAAAAGATGAATCTAAGAAGAGAAAAAGATACCTCTTCAAAGTGACAGTCGTGGGACCAGAAGATGCCATCCTTGAGCAAGTTTTAGCAGTTGTAAATCAAAACGCAGTTGCAGTGGATGGTATCCGAATTGGCACTACCAACATGGACACAAAAGGCAGCAATGTACGAGCCGTAACTTGGTCTCCACGCCACTCTGCCCTTCCCATTCTCCTAGATGTAACATACTCTGGGGCAAATGCTGTTGTCATTGTGTTGAAAGACAAAGACCCCGAAATTGAGGCAATCTATAGAGAAGAAATATGCGAACATCTTGGAAGTAGAACTCCTACACGGCTGCTCACAGTGGGTTCTGATATTGATGAATTCAAACGACATGAAATCCTCAACATGTTCGAAGAACTTTTCCAAGAAGTTCTTGAATCAAAGGACAATACTGCAGAAAGTGAGTAATACCTTCGTGATGGAAAGCCTTTTGTCTAAACTTGCGGTGGCCGACGATAGGTGCTGCAAATGGATTCAGAGCAAAATAGGTCTGATGATTACTGGATGGGTGTCAGAGATGCCCTTCGAATGGTTGACTCATTTACTAAATGGTCAAGAACTAACAAAAGCCGCGCAAAGCCATTGGAGGATTTCCTTCATGAAGGTCTTGTTGCAGCTGCAAAACGGTGTGAGAGCTGTTTGCACAAGCAGCTGGGAATAGCCTTTTCATCATCAGAGGAAGCCGCTAAAAAATTCATGGAAACCAATGAAATATACGAAGCATCTTCTCAGCCCGTAGAAGAACCAGAGGCTATCCTTGAAGAAAGTACACAACCAGAAATTACTCTTGAGCCAGAAGGAGAAGATAGTGACGAGGATGTTCCGATAGTAATTGAATCCGATACAGAAATCCCGGAAACGCCTC
>CAYMLT010000238.1:0-5494 GCA_964391265.1 uncultured archaeon | reverse complement strand
TGATGACGTTCTTGAAGGCTTGTCTGTTGAGGAATTGGAGGCAGTGGTAGCATCAAGCTCTGAATCAGGAGTGTCAATACCTTCGCTAGAAGATGATACTAAAGAATCGGAGGAAACGAAACAAAAGAAAAAGAGCAAGAAGAAGGACAAACAAGTTGATGAGAGAATGTCCATTCTTGCAGAGAAATATGGTGAAGAGAAGGCGGAAATACTAGCCGCCATCCCAGAGGAGATGCTTGCAGGTATCCCAGATGATCAAATTCAAGAGATGGATATTGATTCTCTCAAGGATCTAGCCAGCGCTCTTGAACCTCGCTAGTGCGATTCACCAGCACCCCTAATTACAATCGCAAATTCGCTAGCTAATCTTCCATACCATTCTAGGAGATCCCTCATATTGTCAACATGGCGATAGGTCCCATTCCCATATTGAGAGAGGGCAAGCATTAATTCTTCATCTAGTTCGCTTCTTTCACCCAAACCAATACAATACATAACAAACGTGCTCCTTGATGGAAATCGTTCCTTTACCACCTTGAGTGGAGGAGGACCAGCTGTTGTCATGCCATCTGTAAGCAAAATAAGCATTGTAGGTTTTGTTGGATCACCAAATGCTTCGAGGACATCTGCAGCCTTGGCTAGTGCATTTCCCATATTTGTCAGTGTACCGCCTTCCTCAACCTTGTCTACAACATGTGTGCTGATAATTTGCAAGCCCAATGCTTTTTCGCGTCCAGTGCATTCTACGAATGGTTGTACCTCACCAGTGTCTGCATTCAGAAATGTCATTTCAGCGACTTCTTTCTCAAAGGTGATGACTCCAACCTTCTCACCATATCCTCTACCCACTTTTTCCGCAAGGTAGAGCAGGACGGCCATTGCTGCTGCTTCTGCGCGACTTACATTTCTTCCTTCTTCAAAGCGGTCAAGAAATGCTTGAACTACAGGATTATCGCCTGCAAGATCCTTGAGTCCTTCTCGGGCATGTGCTATATCTTGAACAGGTACATCTGTAGTTTTCATTGAGCCACTGGTATCGATACAGAGAATGGCATTGAATGGCGAAGCAATCCCTACTGTTTTGAATTGATATCCAGTTCTTTCTTTAAGGGCTTCGAAAGCGAGTTTTGCAAAACTCTTCCCAGTCAGACTCGGACGAGTGTTCATAATCTCCACTTTAACATCAAGGTCAGGCCAATTGAAAGACATACCAGGATATACTAATCGACCACCAATCAAATCCTCCAAGGATTCAACTAATTCCGCGGCTCTTGTTACTAGGTCCTCTGAATTAGCATCGTCTGAAAGGGGTTTAAGGCCAAATTCGACATAATCAAGAGCGATCATGTCGCGTTCATAGAGAGTCACCTCAACACTATCGCCCTCCATCAGGAGTGATGCCTCGAGTACAAGTGTGTCTACAAAAACTTGATCTTCCGGAACATCATCATTTTTCCTAATTTCGGCTGCGCCCCAGAAACTGCTCTCTGGGTCTTCAAATACAATGATAGAACCAATTTCAGCTTTTAGAGCATCAGACGTTTTTGGGTTCAGTGTGGCGTATCCACGTAGATCCCCACCATCTACAATCTCGAGGGTCACTTTATCGACGATTTTCTTAGCCTCCGTTACTCCTTAGTTTTATTCTCTGCTTTTGTAGATATAAAGGATAGTGTGAATTCATTGCTACCCAAATAGCTTAGGTATGCTGTTTACAAGAGAGCTTGCGTCGTGCTCATGGCGTGTGTTTTTCGTTAATTCCTCTATAAGGCATTCGCCAATTCTGTGTGTAGCATACTCTGTGGTGGTTAGTGCATCCTCCCCCTTTGTTCCAAGGGCAGCAAGTGTCAAAATATTCCCAGGATTGTCTCTGAGCCATAGATGAATCTCATAGTCCACATCCTTTGCTCGAAGAGTCGCTAGAATTGAGTTAGTATAAATCCCATTGAATCCGCCCTTGCTTTCTGGCAATGGTTGCGGCCATGTCTGCTTTGGAGGTAACATGGTATCCATAGAGGATAGTTCCCATTCTGCGCTACGAATCAGGGAAATCAATGCAGTTTCAACCGCAGCTCTCGCGGTCCCTCCGTCGCTAGGGCACGCGAGTTGGCGTGGAGAACGTTTGGTTGTTCGGTTTGTACGGAATGGCCTCTGAATAAGAGAGAGTGCATTTCCTCCAAGAATTCTTTGCGTATCAGCTAGGGTTCCTGGAAAGCTGCGAGAAAAGGTGTAGATGATTAGCTCGGCTGCTTGCACAGATAGAAAACTGTAATCAGTTCCAAAAAGAAGACTCTCTGACCATCTTTTCGCAGAAGACTTAATCCGCGTACTTGCCATCTGAAAGAGAAGTGGAAGATCCTGATCGTGCAAGGTTGACGTATCAGCGGTGAAATTTGGATCTTTTAATATATCATGCAATTTTGGATCCCCTGGGCTCATTCCACAATGAGCCAGGATGATGTTCAGTCCACTCATGACGTTAGTATGCGCTTCCTCTTCGCGCATCGTGTCAATTAATTTCTTGATGCGAATCGCAGTACGCATGTTTCGCGTATCAAAAATAACGGGGATTTGAAGCTCAGCCGCTCGATGAAGAACTCGCTTAGTGATATCGTCTTCTAGGTCATCAATGAACAACTGGGCGAGTGGATGGAGTTTCAATCCTCGCAGTCCCAATTGAAGTATCGCACGGTCTAGTTCTCTCACAGCAGCATCAGCAGGACCACTTTTTGCATCACAAGGATCTACCCTACCAAAACCAATTAGTCTAGATGAATGAGGCGCTCTGGTTGTCCAACCTGCGATTTTATCATTAGATATTTTGAATGAGGGCTCACCATTATCACCACGCTTTGAATAATCATCCGTATAAGGAAATACAACGGTTCGATCTACTAACCATCCGTGGTTCATACTCTTCCAGCTTTTTCGGCTATCAAACATCCTTGACTGAAAAGGCGGAGCAATTATTTCAATTGGTTCGAAAAGGAGTTCATTGTCTTCTATTGCCTGTTGAACCAACCTCTTCATCTCAAACCATAGCAGCTGATAGAAATCATATGCGCCGCCAGGAGTGTTTCTATGACTCTTCTCTCGTCCCATGTGATGATGAGTGTCCACTATATAGAGACGAAAGGTTTCACCCTTTATGATTCCTTGATCGGGGATGTCTTCCAGAGCCCGGACAATGAGCATTACTATCACATGCCTGTTACCGCGTGAGTTGCTTGGAGTAAAATAAAGTATTGCCCTTTAGCAGAAAAAGCATCAAAGCATTCATAGAGGCCCCCAACAGGCATAAATCTGTATGAATTGACCAATTCATTCAGTGAGAGGAAGAAGCAAGTTATGATTGTCGTAGAAGATAGAGAATCGAATGAGGTTAGGCAATTCTTACTTGTAGATGCCGCTGTAAATCTGGGAATTGTTCAGTTTGGTGCGAGCATTCAATCCTTTGATCCAGATCGTCTGCTCAGATATTATGATTTGGTTGGAAATCAGCTATATGATTTAGCCTCTCAGTATAGCGAATCATTCAGGTATCTCCCTCGAAGGGCATATTCATATTTAGCAAAGCCACCGATACTAGCAGCTATCTATGAAAGCATTCCAAGTGCAGTTGAGGGAAAATGGGTGGCAGATTACTTTGTATCTAACCCTCTTGTGGAAATTGCTACAAAACAGCTTCCTAGATTTCAGCAAAAGAATAATGACGAAACCAGTTTTAGGTGGGCGACTCAGTCGCAATACGCACCAAGGCTATATGGCGTGCGCGACTTGCGCCAAGAATCCAAGGCTAGGTCAGGATGGGGATGTCGCCTAGATAGCAAGGGGTTAAGGAATTCGTTCAAGGGACCAAATCGAGACACTCTTCTATATTGCATAAAATCAAGAGAACCCATTTTTATCCATTCTATAGAGGAAGACGACATTAGCATGTTGTTGGAATGGTTGGTTTTTGTAAAGAATGCTAATCTTCCTAATCCAGAAATAATCCTATCAGTGCCCGATCACAAGAAAAGGGAGAAAAACCTGTTACGGCTTCTGGAAATCCCTAGGTCACGGTTACTAACATCGGGGGCAACAATAGGAACCCTATCATCAATAATCAATGGTTTGAAAAAACAATCTTCAAGCATGCATTGGTCGGAAAAAATAGTATTTGCAAGTGCATATCCTGAAACTCAGCAAGGAGATAGTATAACTGAGATTCTCAGCTTTGTACTCAGTAGAAATCTGAACGCATCACCAAAAGAAGTGCAAAGAGTCCTTGGAGGAAATATCATTTCCCTGTTCCCACCCAGACCGACCTTCCTCGGATATACCGAGAATGAGGATTCAGTTGTTGCAGAAGGCAAACTAGGCGAAACAGCGCTCCTAGAGATTTCCCGATTGATACGAGTTCTAGCAACCCAGAAACTTCAAAGAACAGTGTCAGTTGATTTTATGACCGATGATTTAGGAGGGATTGTGGACTTCAGCTCTGCAGTTTTGACTTTTGAGGAAATAAAAAGTGGAAGAGCAAGAAGTATTGCATTACACACAGAAAGAGATGGGTCTCTCAGAGTAGCTGGTTGGCGAAAGTCATTTTCGGAAAGCATGCCCTTTCGAAATGCTACCATATTGAGGACCTTAATCAGGTCATCTGATAAAGGCCCGCCTTTGAATGCACCGAGTCATTTGACAACGTTCAATGCTGGCGTCCTTAATATGATCGGTGTTCACGATATGCGCAGTATCATGTCATCCCTGCACTTTGCAGTTCATCCTGAAGACATTGCATCTGGGACCATGCTCATGTGCCTTGATGATATGAGAGCAATAGGAGTGAAGAGTGGAAATTTAGTTACAGTCCTTGACGCAGATTCGGGGCACTGGTGGGGAGCTGAGGTTGGAAAAAACAACGCATGTCCTTCGAAAAAGCTAATCATATCCAAACATGATGCCAAAAACCTTGGAATGACTGATTCCACCAGATTGGATATCGTAAAATACTCGGAGGATACACCAGCTATCTCTCATATTTTGCTCACACACGAAGATACTCCTGGCTATACAGATGCGGAATTGGCAACCCACATTCATATCGCTGAAGAGGAACTGAGAAAGGGTCTCAATAATCGACTTGTAGGTATCCGAAGCAGATATGTGACGCCATCAGGCGTTGAACTTGATGTGGAGGAAATAGAACCTAAACTTCAACGAGGACAATTGGGACTCGTCAAAGATGCAAGAATAGAGATTATTCCTAAAATATTCCAGAGAGATTTCAACATAATCTTGATTCTCGCAACAGGAGATGAAATGAAAGCAAAAGATGTTTCCTTGGTCACTCCATCCACAGCACGGGAGTTTCTAAGAAAATGGAGTGATGGAGACGACGAATTAGGCACTTTTCTGTCAAGGCTGGAGTATCAAACATCTCGTTGGGATATCGCCGCATTGATTGCATTGTTGACAATTGAGAGAGTAAAAAGAAATCGTAGTGGAGGAC
>CAYMLT010000237.1:0-5494 GCA_964391265.1 uncultured archaeon | reverse complement strand
AAAAAAGCTCAGATTACGGAGGAGGTGATTGGCGAGGAACCTCTGGATTTACCAGATAATGAGGTCCTTGATAGAGAAGCCCTTCAGCGTGCAATTTCAATTGCAAAAGGGGCTGATTTGGGAAACGAAGATGTAAACTCAAGATATGTCACTGGACCAGATGCATTATTGGATTGGGCAAATACAATTGAAACGGGGATAGTTCCCACATCAGAATCTGACTCGAAAGAAGTTGCCGGAACTGCTCAAATCAACTACCATGGCAATTCCTACGTGGCAGCTTGCACTCAGGAGGGAATGACGTTGGCGTCCTCGTTTCTCATGCGATTGTCACGACGATACAAGTCTGAATCATTCTCACAGGATCTCGCAGAGGCTTCACATCAGTACAAACATGCCGCTGAAAAGATGATAGCTTATACCGAGCTATTCCCATTTAGTATGGAGCTTAATTGGAAAGAAGATGAGTTCTCACAAGAAAAGAGATCAAAGGGTTCAGAGCTTCTAAGAAGTGCCAAGCCACATATTGATCTTGCGATTGTGAGTATGACTAAGGCTCTGGTATTATGGGAATCATCAATGTAATGTGAATTTGAAAAAGCATCATGCTCAGCGAATGTTTCCTAGGGAAATTAATCTCTTGTTGACAACTACAACAAGAGTGATCAAGGATACGATTGCGAAAGCTACCAGAAGATTCTGAAGGTCAGTCGGCGAATTCTCGTGCATCGATGAGAATATAGATGATATGAGAGTCAGGAAAGGAGAGGAGATGCAGTTCTATTAGCGGGTTCCTGAATATAATGTAACTAAGATTTTGTATAAAAAAAGGGAGGGATTAATATCCCTCAAACCTTAGAACCATGGAATTCGGAATAGAGGTATGAAACTGAGAGGAGTGCTGCCAGAAATATTGGAATTATGAGCGATAGAAGCGAACCCTCTATTGTTACAAAACCAGAAGCAATTCCTTGGAGCCGGTTCGCATAGATCCCTGCAATTACAGGAAATATTGTAATGAGCAGAATACCTTTTCTTTCAATGGGCTTTCTATCGCCCCAAATAAGAAGAGCAGTCCAACCAAACATAAGAGAGGCGCCCAAGCCCATTGCGAATGAATAATCGGAACCAGGAGCAAATGAAGTGAATCCCTCCATCATTGCGAAGAATGGAGGATATATCATTGCAATGCCTACGATAGCATCCAATATCGCTCCTATCCAATACGACGATCTTAGTAAGACAATATCGCGTTCCATTTTTATCACTATTGTTATCATAATGGAATATTTCCATTATGGAACGAAATAATCGAATAGTATATAAATATTCCCACAGTGGAAATATTCTGTATTGGAATCGTATTGGGATGATAGTATGACAAAGGAAAAGGAAATAGTCGAGCTATTCACGAAGATTCTAGAAACGATAACATTCACAATCGAAGACCTCGAGTTCAAAGACTATCAGATGGGAAGAGGCATCTTCATTGTAAACTACATCGGAAATCACGATTCATGCAGTCTCAAGGACATATATGACAATACTCGATTTCCAGCCAGTACTGCCTCAAGACGGGTGGATGAGCTAGTAAAGGCAGGATTTGTAAAACGAACCAGATCTTCAGAGGATAGGCGTGCCATTATATTACAATTAACTGATGATGGAATGACTGTTTTCAAATTATTCAAAGACCATCGTATGAAGGTGATGCAAAGAGTTCTCAAATCCTTCACAGAGAAGGAAATATCTACTTTTACTAGGGTTCTTCGCCATCTCGTCGAGCAAGATGAGAACATCTTTTCATTCTAAGAATGGACCATTCTATGCAAATTGGCTGCTCCTAGGATACTAGGATAAAGCTCGTCCCTTAATGTTGATATAGCAGTACAAGAAGAGCACCAAGAAGAACGCTGCTAGCCCGGCTTCTCCCCAAGCAATTACGGGTATGGTTGGATACACGATTATCTTCCAAATCATTGAAATTGCCCCAAAAAAAGCCCCAGACAATATCAGCGAATACTAAGATTCTCACCTCTTCCCAAGTTGAGGCGTTGTAACCTAGGAAAGCTGCAACTCCAAAGCCTAAGAAGAGTGAACCCATAACGCGACCTGCAAAAGGATCGAGGAAGAGCCAAGCCACTATATCTACATAGATCTCAGGACTCAGAAAGAAAACGAGTCCGAATATCATACAAGCTATGAAATGAAGCAAGAATGTATACTTCAGTATAATTGGAATTTCAATTACGAATACCTCACATCCATAGTTATTAGCAATCATGGAATGAATTGATTAGATTATAGCTTTGGTAAGATACTTTCGAATATATTCGAACGTTGTGCGATATAATAATAGTACAGACAACTGCATGAAGACATCTGCAAATTGAGAAATTAAATATGCGCCATGTAACAAGGTCACTTGCTTTCTAGGATGTCTAGTTCTTCAAAGAATTTGGTGGTGAGGAACGCACGATATGCGAAACCACCCCACCCGGAGAGCTCCATTAGTTGTTTGATTGGACCCAGCATTTCCTCGCGGCTGCTCACCTTAGCTTCAAAAATCTCGTATGTATCAATTGGCTTCATCTCTCCGCCAATTTCATGAGCAAGGAAGACAAGAGACCTCCATGGAATTACGCCCTCAGGGCATTTTACATCAAGTGACATATCAAGTACGAAACGCCTTATCTCAATATCAAGACCAGTTTCCTCTTTCATCTCACGTTCCGCTGCCAATTGAAGAGACTCTCCAATTTTCGCTCCTCCCGAGGGAGCTCTATATATCCCAGTCTTTGAGTATGCATGTTTCTGAATTGTTACCCAACCACCATCGCGAGGGATAAAACAGGTAATATCGTGGTGACGACCCTTTGCTGAACTCCTTCGAACCAGATCACATTCGAAATCCAAGAAGTCCGCTTCGAATTGGAATTTCTTCGGAGTTCCATATTTCTCGCATAGCTGAGTATACGCTTCATCAGTGATATCGTTCAGATTACTCGCCAAATAGAAGTCCTAGTATCGCACAAAAAGGGTTGTGATATGAATCCGAAATGAATCCCTATTATCTGATACATTTGGCACGCTTGCCAATGACCAATTTTCTAGTTTCCTTGCTTCCGATTTGAGTCGATGAAGCTAATAATGGGCTTAACAAAGATAGCAATTTATTTACGTCTTGATGTTATAGAGTAACTACTGGCAGGAAGGAACATCCTACAAGACGATGTTCAGGGTGATTATCATGGAATGGCTGTTTCGCGATGTTTCAGTTCGAGTTGAAATGGGTCCGTATAATGACAAACATCTAGGAGTTGCTGTAAAAGCCAGAAACATCCCGCTAGGTCTTGAATTGGGCGGCGTACCGGTAACAGCAAATGAAGCAACTGAAGCAGAAAATGTTGAGTATTGGCCATCTGTATCGCTAAGTAATACAGATCGCAGGAGAGTGATATTTCATGCTGCGTCAGAGGCACTTCAAAAAACTGAGCTGTTATCACAAACATCAATTGGATTCTTTACATTAGGACTTGAGGTAGCACGTATCCCAACATGGGAGATTGCTGAAGAAATCGTCAGAGCACTACACACTCATTGTCAAAACGATTGTGGAATAGATAAGGTAGTGATTGTCGCTTCAACTCCAACGCAAATCAGTTCTCTTCAATATGCCTTAGATAATGTGCACATCATTGTCTAGTCGAAATATTGATAGACGGTGTATTTGCCGCATTCAGGACAAACATACTCAGAGGTTCGATCCCTCCAACCAGTTCCCGAGTCATCCCAATAGAAAATGCAGTTTGCCTTTTTGAATCCGCAATTCCCACACATGCGCTGGGCAGTAAATTGAACAACATATTCAGGCATAGATATTGGTTCATCATCCGCGGCGTGAAAACGACGATGATGAACTGATACCGTCCAATAATCGTCCAGACCCTCATATTCGAAGAGCGTTTCATTGATTTGAAGTCGTTCTTCATTTCCTAATCGTATTTCATGTTCTGAAAGGGCGTCTGCAGCCATATTCCTGGTTCTGTAGTCGGGATGATTTAGAAGGGACCGAATAAGAGGGATTGCATCGGAGATGTCCAATTCTCTATAACTATACATTTGAACTACCCATACCGCCTTTCTGGCAATTTCCTCGTTATTGGAAGTCAGAAGGCCAGTCATTGAGGGCAATGGACCTACGGGAGCACCACGCTTGACCAATATCGCTAATGCCCAGAGGGCATGAGATTGTTCTTCGTGTTTCCCAAATACAAGTGTCTTTTCAATAACGGGATACAACGCATTAAACATTTCACTGTCAGAAGGATTCACTCCCTCAGCATCAAGCTTTTTCACAGTCGTTAAGGCATTCAGTACAGTCTCTTCGAGACTCGATGAGCCTCTTTCCCTTAATGCTTTAACTAGATAGAAGATCGGGTTTAGATTGTCCTCACGAAGCAGAGAAGATGATATCTCGGGAAATTCATCCTGTATGCTCATTCATCTTTCATCTCTTTTGCGTTTCACTATCTCTTTAGCCGCTTACGGGCAGCATCAGCGGACTGCACTAGCGGATCCCATGTATCACAGATTGCAGGGGCATAGCAGTTCTCAAAGTCGAATAACTCCGCAACATCAATATCTTGTTGGATTCCCATAGTCAAGACGTTTATTCGCATTGCGGCATCTTCCAATCCGACGAGCTGACCGCCTACAAGTTTCCCGGATTCCTTGTTGTAGAATGTTTTTACCTTCAGATCTTTTCCACCTGTGAAATAGTGTGGCTTTGTGCTGCCCTTGATGGAACCCTTGGCCAAGTCTATCTCGAATCGCTTCGCCAGGTCTTCAGTCATACCAGTACTTGCTATTTCTAAGCCAAAGAGTTTGGTGACCTTTGCACCTACAATACCTGGAAACACGGTGTTTCCTCCGGCAGCATTGATTCCAGCAACTCGAGCTTGACGCACAGCAACTGTTCCAAGCCCTCCCGCCATTGGTTTCCGTGTAATGAATTCCACATGTTCAGCACAATCACCACATGCGTAAACATCTTGTAGGTTGGTCATCATCTTGTCATCAACCTTGATACCGCGAGTTGGTCCAATTTCCACGCCAATAGATTCTGCTAGGCGTGTGATTGGGCGAACACCTGTTGCCACTATTACTGCGTCAGCAGGAATTTCCTTCTGCTCATTGATTTCACGATTCTGAACCAGCACCGTTCGAGGTGCAGCATCTCCAAGGATTTCTTGTGCAGCAGTGTTTCCAAGTATTTCCAATCCATGTTCTTTACAGTGGTCTTCAACTATTGCTGCCATATCAGGATCTACCATTGCGAGAAGAATGTGCGGTAGGAATTCAACCACGGTAACATGAACACCTCGCTCATGGAAAGCCTCGGCAGTCTCCATTCCTACAAGACCACCGCCAATAACAACTACATGCTTTGCCTCATTGGCCTCAACAGCGAGAGCCTTCGCATCATCCATTG
>CAYMLT010000236.1:485-5497 GCA_964391265.1 uncultured archaeon | reverse complement strand
TGCTTTGTGTTTGCCCAATAAGAATGGTATTTCCCTCGTTGTCAAAGGTTACTTTTGTTGCATCTTCTTGAGCGCTACCACCAAAGTAGGTACAATAATCCGAGTCTGCTGCAATAACTGTAGCATTCCGACTATCCAATTCAACCGAAGTAGTTGCACCTGAGATTCCAACAAGAACAAGTAGTGCTAGAAACACAAATGAAATTGCAGATCTCTTATTATATCGCAATTAATCTCCTCCAATGGCGAGACTTAATGGTCTAGAGCAATTCAAAATTCTATAATAAAGCAACATAACTGCGCAATGCAAAATGAATTCACAATTTCATCAATATCGGAAAATGATAATCATTCTTCATTATTAGAAAACGGAATTGCTGCTTCGAAATGATCCTATTAAGATAATGTAGAATATTTCAGATTGAACATATCATCTCTTCTTGTTGAGAAATAGAACGAAACCAATCACTACGCATAGCCCTGCCCCACCAAGAACTAACAGCACAATATTATCGAAATTGCTTGGATACTCTGGTGTAGTCGTACTTGAGTTTGTTATTGTTGGCATCTCTGGTGCATCGAATATTCCGTGAAAGATGAAAACATCTCTGTTACCTGCATAGTCTTCTTGGTATGCACCAGGTGTGGCAATAGTGCTGGATTCCGCTCGACCAGAAATCACAACATCACCTTCTGGGTCAATTGAGATTCCTTCACCTATATCTTCCAACAGTCCTCCGTATACACCTGATTTCACAATCTGCTGACCGTCTGATGAAAGCTCAGTTGCAAATGCATCAAAGTTGTTAGAAAGTTCTAAATGCCGAGTATTGAGAGTTGGATAATCTTCACTTGAGGTTCTACCCACAAGAACAATGTTATCTTCTGGAGATATTCTAGCATCCCAGCATTTATCGGTTTCATTGCCCCCAATGTAAGTAAAGTATTCCAACTCAAATTCAGATGTAAGTTTGAAGACAAAATTATCTGAATCCCCTCCCGCATATTCAGCTTGGATCGCGTTTAATGTTTCTAGGTTTGTTGAACTCGTCATACCTGCCAAGAGGTAATTTCCTTCGCTATCAACATTGGACCCTGCTCCCATATCCTCACCATTTCCTCCTATGTATGATAAATACAATAGCGAGCTCCCATTATTCGCTACTACTGCATAAATAGCATCAATGTTTCCACCATAGTCATCTTGAAGGGCGTTGTCGGTTGTGGCGAGATTCGAGGATGTTGTCATACCTGAAATGATGATGTTGTAATAGGCGTCTACATCTATTGACCAACCTTGATCTCTGCCTGAACCTCCGAGATACGTGAACATTTGTAAATCGCTACCATTTGCACTCAGTTTTGCCACAAAAATGTCATCTCCTTGTGGGGCAGTTTTGTATGCTCCAGCAGTTGCTAATCCGTATGAGTTCGACCATCCACCGAATAGAATATTTCCTTCTGAATCGAAATGTACTCCATATGCCCAGTCTTCTCCTGATCCCCCAAGGTATGTGCTATAAATCAAATCTCCATTGGGAGATAGCTTCGTAATAAAACCGTCCGCTGCACCTCTATTGGTCGATTGGTACGCATTCTCTGTAACATGAAAATCAGTGCTCCAAGTAGCTCCTGTCAGCACAATATTGTTCTCTGAATCAACATTGATGTTAGTAACGTGGTCATAGTCATTTCCTCCTAGATATGTTGCCCATAACAATGAACCATTCTCATGGAACTTTGCAACAAATCCATCCCAAATTCCCCCTCCGTATGCTGTTTGAAGAGCTCCATCTGTAACAGGCAGGTCATTACTCTGTGTTTGCCCAATAAGAATGGTATTTCCCTCGTTGTCAAAGGTCACTTTTGTTGCATCTTCTTGTTCCGAACCACCGAAGTAAGTGCAATAATCTGAATTTGAAGAAAGGACTGCATCAGAGCAAGGATTCATGTCTTGGAGAACGTGTTTGGTAGATGGATTGTCGCTTGAATAAGCAGCTAGCACCAATAGCATTGACATGACTACAACCGTTACCAATTTCTTGTTTCTCATTGAAATGAATCCCCGATCTCAGATTATGATTCTACCTTAGACAAAGCCACTATTAAGGAAGGTTAACGGCGCAATGAATTGGTTAATCTACTTGTCTACCTCATGAGATAGGTTATCAAAGAATTCCTTGGAGGGATGAATCAACTTGTCAGCCATTAGCAGGCTTGGCCAATATGCAATATGGTTTGTGAATAAAACCATATCATCTATTTCATATAGTTATACCCTACAGTCAGCCAGGAAATCGCGATTATGGAAAAGAGAAGGATAAATAATAGAAGCACCGTATCAATCACAAGAAGCCCAATTTGAATGAATAGAGCAATTGTTGGCAAAGCAAAGAACATGAAAAGCCACGAGTTAGCCGCTCCCAATCTAAATAGATGGACCATTCGTTCATCCGTTTTCTCTTCAAAGCCTGTCTTCCTATTCACAAGAAGCGCCACTGCCATGGCGATGTAGGATGAAATCAGAAGATACGCCTTGTCAGGGATTACCCATATTATAAAGATTGAAAAAACTGCAGCAAATAAGAGTATGCAAATTATTTCATGAATTTTATTCATCATTTTCCCTCTCATATTCAAACAATTCTTCGATTGAAACTGCTAGTTCTCTTGCTAATTTGAAAGCCAATTCCAAAGAGGGATTGTATTTTCCCTTCTCAATGGCAATCATTGTCTGTCGCGTAACTCCTACCTTCGTGCCCAAAGCCTCTTGAGTCCAAGAAGATGGGGCTGAGGATTCAGCCATCTTCTTCTCCCGAAGCTCCCTTACGCGATTCGTTATCATTGTTTCAATCTCTGAATGTATAGTATACTTTACGTATAGTATACTTTACATATAAACCTATGTAGAAAAGAGAGCAGCCTCTTTAAAAACAACTAGCTGCGAATCCAATTGATAGATCGAAAGAAGTGCGTGTTATGTTGGAGATGATCAGTTGGTTGAGAAAAAAGGTAGAATGAGGTATTCTCCATATGCTATTGCCATTTTCCGAATTCTAGTGACACCGTTATTGTGCTTTACATTCATATTAGACTCCACGGAAATAGCGGTCACTCTCTATATAGTGGCATTTGCATCTGATGTTCTAGACGGACGCTTGGCCAAGCGGTATAAATCAAACACATCTTCGCCGCTCAAATCCTATCTTGATCCAATAGCTGATTTCGTACTAATCTTCGCATCTTTCTATACATTCTCTCTAAAACAAATCTACCCAGACTGGATTCTAATCGTATTTGTTTTGATGTTTCTATTTTTCATCTTTTCGTCAAGAAGACGAAAGCCCATTTACGACCCTGTAGGAAAATACTACGGAACCTTTCTTATGGTAACAATTGGTATCACACTAGTTTTTCCATTGGTTCTGATTTTCAATGCAGTTCTAGTTTCTATTATTATATACACACTTGGATTAGTTGTTTTCAGAACTGCCTTTCTTTTGAAGAATCGCTTCAAAAATGAGGATTTAAATTCACACGACGTAAGACCAGAGTAGGTAATAATGTGAGGTTAACATTTTGAACAAAAAGCGTGTATGTAGTATTTTTTGCATAATTTCCATTTTGGGATTGATTTCCGCTACCGTGATTATCGTTAGCCTCAACAGTCCTGAGATTATACGAGATGTGGAAATTCAAAATCCAGATGGAGCTACCGGTACTGTGTTTGTTGTATTCAGACCTGGAGTAACAGGTTTCAATGAGGGAATTGTAAATGAATTCATTCGGGGTTTGGTAGATTCAGATTGGCGAGTGGAAGTAACCACAAGTTCAACACAGACTCCAACAAATGTTACAACGTATGATTTGGTCGTGCTAGGAACCCCAGTTAATGGAGCAGCACCACATCAATCAATGCAAGACTATCTAGCACGAGCTAATTTTGGAGGAAAGCCAGTAGTATTGATTTTGACATCTGGAGGACAAGATTCAAGCCCTGCAATGGGTGTTTTTAGGAATGCAACCCTGAGTGCAAATGGAATAATCCATAGTGAACTACCTTTCTGGCTTCTTGATTCTTTTGCGGGAGCGAATGCCTATACTGCTGGGACTGAGATTACATTGGGGACATGATCCCAATGGAAGATTCATAGTGATACGGTTATTGACTAAACATCAGCCTCAGGAGTTTGAATGAACGATGCAAGAACTTCACTTAGACGCTGTTTGAATCCTTCCTCATCATCCTTCAATCTTCGGCGTACTTGTTTCCATGAAGCTGCGCAATTTGGATAATCAACACTGAGGTAATCATGGATCCTGCTATCAATTTCCTTCTGATTTTCCTTTGTTACAACTATACCAATGTCGGCAAATAATTCTTTCATTCGTGAGTTTTTGAAGTAGCAGGTCATTTGGATCACTTGTCTTTAGGAAATTCGTTGTTGGTAGTGAGTATTTTTGCTAGTTATTCCATTAAAGAGCATTACTCTTATGGTGAAACTCCGTGTCTGATCATCAACTCTGAAAAGGCAATAATGCCAATGGGCTCAAACTTGACGCTGAAATATTTCAGAATATAGTTGCACTTAAGAGTCTGAATCTTGAAAAACAAATCCTGTAATCGTTAGTGGATGCTTTCATGATGGAGCAGACAATCGCCGAACTTCAAGCACAAATGAAGAAAGGGAGTCTTACATCTCGGAAGATAGTTGAATCGTATCTTGAGCGCATTAAGAAGATCGACAATGATGGACCAAAATTAAACTCCATAATCGAATTAAATCCTGATGCTCTTGCCATTGCCGAAAGCCGCGATAATGAGCGCAAGCTAAGGGGTCCTAGAGGACCGATGCACGGTATACCTCTGATTCTGAAGGATAACATAGATACAGCAGATAGAATGATGACGACTGCTGGCTCCATCGCTCTACTCAATTCAATCCCGTCAGAAGATGCTTTCGTAGTTGAAAGGTTGCGAAATGCAGGTGCAGTGATTTTGGCAAAAGCTA
>CAYMLT010000236.1:0-475 GCA_964391265.1 uncultured archaeon | reverse complement strand
GAGTGGGCGAATTTCAGGTCGGAAAATTCATCAAGTGGGTGGAGCAGCCGAGGGGGACAGACGCACAATCCATACGTATTAGATCGCAATCCTTGTGGTTCCAGCTCTGGCTCAGCTGTGGCAGTCGCAGCAGACTTGTGTTCAGTCGCCGTTGGCACAGAAACAGATGGTTCTGTAATATGTCCTTCGCATACGAATGGCATTGTAGGAATAAAGCCAACGGTTGGTTTGATCAGTCGTTCTGGAATAATTCCTATCAGCCATAGTCAAGATACTGTAGGTCCTATGGGAAGATGTGTGGCGGATGCAACAATTCTCCTTGGAGTAATGACAGGGATTGATGGTAGAGACCCCATTACAGAAGAAAGTAGAGGCAACGCCTATACAGATTACACACAATTTCTGAACTCAAAAGGATTGAACAATGCACGAATAGGAATAGCACGGAATTTCTTTGTCTTCGATAAAAGAGTCG
>CAYMLT010000235.1:0-5500 GCA_964391265.1 uncultured archaeon | reverse complement strand
CAAATTGCTTCTCTCGGGGCTCATGGTTGGTCAATTCAACCTTGACGCTGCAATGCCTTCTAGCCCTTCAAGAGTCGGGTGTATCAATTCGGTTTCATTCAATGTCACTACAGTATCTGATATTATCGTTTCAGAATCCGAATTAAGTGGACTACTGGGCCAAACACATTCAGTAACCCTCGAGGTAATTGACTCATTATTGGATGTAATCGAAGATGCATTGATCTATGTAAGTATCTATGATCCTACAGGAGCGGAAATCTTCGGTAGTCTTCTAACTACAAGAACATTGGTTCCAACCATCAAAGGTGCTGCAGTTATTGATTGGACTCCCTCAAAAACGGGAAACTACACTCTGTTTGTCGAATATGAGGGTAGCGAATTCATCCAATACAAGAATTTCTCATTGGTGGTACTATCAAGGTACGAAACCAATATTGATGCTACACTGCCTGAGCGTGTAGCGTATCCAGAAAGCGGTCGACTTATGGTTACGCTTTCTGGAGGCATTGGTAAAGTTGCTCACGTTGACGTGCTAATCCAGTTAATCTGTAGTGGAGAACTTGTAGACGCATTTACGTTGACGACAGATGCAAGAGGGTTGGTTCAAAGTGATTTGAGTCCCCCTTTTGCGGGTAATTTTACTGTTTTGATTTCTTATGCAGGGTCTTTGCTATATTCTGATTGCAATCATTCACTCACCTTCATTGTCGAACCTAACTTGGTGATCAATTTTTCAACTGAAGGGATGCAGTATGCCGGCACTTCTGGAACAATTATCATAGGTCTAGATGTGATAGGCGTCCGAAGCAATTGGCAAGGAACTTTGTTAGTGACTGTAGTGAATCCTGATGGTATAGAAGTGGCAAACCAAACCCATCAAGTTATTGCAAACTCATCTGTGAAAATAGATATTGCTCCTGTATTGGAGGGGCAATATACCATCTCAGTAGAACTTAGAGGGTTGCCTATCATTGAATTGGGAAATGCAAGCTCAGATATCATCGTGAATCCTGCCTCTCTTCCAATTGTTCTAACGAACAGTGATGCACCCGTCGTATATGGTGGTGCCGTCTTAGGAATTCTGGGTCTACTCCTACGAAGGAAGCTATCCGGGTCTGTAGACTCTCTCTCTGTCGAGTGGGAGGCTTAGATTTTGGGTTAATTGTATTGATAGGCTGTTGGTACATTATCTGCATTGATTAATACCTCCAAACAATGGAGAGATTAGAGGCAATCAGCAATACAGATATCACCACAACCCTAAATAGAATTCCTGTCTAAACTGCCAAATGACTCAATTTAGGAGTTACTAACTATGGGATCTGAGGCAGCGGCACCAGACATGTTCAAGTGTTCTGTGTGCAATGGGAATGTCAAGACTGGCCCAGATGATGTTGTTATCACTTGCACCTATTGTGGCAGTACAGTCACAATAGATGGCAAGGATATAGGCGACCACCTTATGGAAACTGCTGTATATCCTGAAAAACGAGTAGAAACGTTCCAAGCCTTTTTGGACAAGAACAAAGGATTGAACAAAGGGCTCGTTAAAGGTGCTCAGGTCGTCGAGAACAGACTCATCTATGTCCCGGTCTGGACTTCAAAAGTAAAAGCTGATACCTGGTATAAAGGTTACAAGACGGTTCAAGTTCCTGTTCAGAGACAGGAAACATATCGTGACTCTGATGGCAATACTCAGACGCGAACTGTAACAGAATATGAAACCGGATATGTACCCGTCCAGGACGAAATTCATACTGACACAGATGAACCAATGCTTGCACGAAAGGGAGCTAGGTTCTATGGGCTGGAGGAATATCTTGAGACGATAGACCTCAAACGGGCTGAACCTTATAATTTTTCGAAAATCAAAGACATGGAACCAATCATGCTAAACGCTGAGATTGGTGATGAAGAATACGAGAAAGCGGTCAACGGTAGGGTTGCGGATCGACATCGAAGCCAGGCTTCCAGTGGTCTATCAGAACTCTTTGACTGTCGGACAACTACAAACATCCGTGGTACGACTTACATCCAGACACCATTCTCACTCATTAGGTACAAATTCCAAGGCGATTTATACAAGTGTGCCTCTGATGGACATACTGGGAAGGTCGTGCTGGGTGAAATACCCATCACCAAAGGACAGAGAATTATCTGGACACTGATTGGAATAATCGGTATTATTCTTGCGGGTGTTGGAGCTGAGCTTGTAGGGATTGGTTATGTAATGGAAGATGCTGCTGCATTTCTTATTGGTGGTGGAGCCGCAGCTTTGATAGGTATTATCATGACATTCTTTGGATTCAGAGTGCTGCTAATGACGCAGCGGGAGAAGAAGGGGTGATTATCATGGCACAATGTGCGTTTTGCGATGCTAATTTCGAAACAGGTCCTGGAGACGTGCTTCTTGTTTGTCCTTACTGCGGCACCGCGCAGACAACTGCGGGTGCTAAATTCAAGGACCACTACATGATCCGTGTTCACTTTGACCAGACTGAAGCTCAAACAACATTGCTCGATTGGTGCTCTAAGCAATTAGGCGCTCCGGGCGACCTTGCTGCCAAAGCTCGTTTTGTTGGTTATGAACAGATTTGGTATCCCTTTTGGATAAGCCGAGTAGATGCGGATAGTAGCTATCATGGAATGGGCAAGGATGCAAATTTCTATGATGAATGGCCCCAGAGAAGAGGTGCATACAAACGTATCGATTTCTTCTGGAAACCAGAATCTGGCAGATTTGAGAGACGCCATGAAGTAAAGATTCCTGCGGTGGAAGGGATTGACGTTGATATACAGAATCATCCTATCCCAACACGGGCGAAGGAATACTTCAGCCATTCACATGCAGAGGAGTTTGACGGGAAAGTTCTGCACAGTCAGGTGTCTGAAGGCCAAGCAAAAACCATGGCAAAGTCCCGAGCAGAAGATTTGCAGACATCACTGATTATGAAGGAAGTCGATAAAATAGAATCCAGAACCGACAATATTGAAGTTGGTGAGACTTTCTTGATTCATGTTCCAGTATGGGAGCTTGAGTACCGCTATGGAAATAGCAAATACAAGGCATCAGTGGCTGCTGCAACCGGTTATGTCATTGAAAGCAAGTATCCAAGGTCCATGGCCTTCAGAGCTGCTGGAATTGGCTTTGGCCTAATCCTCCTATTGGGCGGCATTGCATTGATAGCCTTGGCATTGGATCTATTGGGTATTGGTCCCATACTGCCATATGGCGGATTGCTTTCTGGTGGACTTCTATCCATAGTGGGGATGGCACTGCTTTACAAAGGTGTGTCACGAAAAGAAGCTAAAGAGAATCTCTAGGATCAACCGATCCTGAGGGATTCCCCCTTTTTATTTTGAAATAATCCGTTCAAGTTCGGTTTGATTTGCCATACCCAATCTCTGGGTTAGTGGAATACCTTTGCTCCAGTAGTCAAAATTAGGATAAAGCACTGATTCCAGTATTGCTTGCATATTTCCAATGCTATCCAGATAAACTGGTTCACATGCTAACGCCTCAGAAACACCAGCTCTTGGCAACCATGGTCCAAGAATGTCATTTCTTTGGTCTCGGTTAAGATGGAAGATGAACATGTGTTCGTTCTCCTTTCTTGCATTCAAATCCTGGTATGCTGAAAAACGGGCATGATCTGCATAGAGTACTGTTTTTGAATCGGATGCATGTTGGTGCGTGCTCTCGAAACTATAGCCTTTCCTCATTTCTTCTGGGCTCGTTTCAACGCGAATGTAATCCACTCTGGGCTCGCCTGGAATGGCAACGACAGTAAAGGAATCTCCAAAGAGCTGCGTTTTGTGAAGCCGAATTGATGATGATGTTGACCGATCTGATAGTTCAAGCTGTGTGTTGTTGATGTAATTATCTATTGCAATCTTCTGTGCATTCTTTATTGGAACAAGTCTTCGATTATCGATCTTTCCGAGGAGCCCTGTTGCTATCATTCTTGCAATTTGCTCCAGTGAGTAATCATAGTCGAATAGCTGAATAATTGATTCTGAAGCCGGAATATCTTTCTGACTTATTTTCTGTGCCACCAGACTGATTTCTGGTTCCGAAAGAATCTCTAGTGATTTAATGGGAATATTTGGGCTTGCAGGTAGTTGACCCCTTAAAGAATTAAGGCGGCGTGGAGGAAGGGTGGAAGCCTCCACACCTATTGCAAGGGGACTAACGGAGAGAGCGATTGTTTGTAGCGTTTCAATTGCCTGCTTAGGGAGTAAAGTTCTAGCATCTGTCGGAATCAAGAATCTATAGAGATGTCTTCGCATTGAGAAGATTGCTTCTCTATCTAATCCTCTCCAGGCAATGGGGTGGTCAAAGAGACTTAAGCAATCGGACGGTCGGATTGTAGCAAGAATCCCGGACATTAGAATCGGATACTTTGCAGTCTCTACTGAGATGCCTGGAGGACAAAATACTGTAAGACTATTAGAACGCGCAGCATCTCCTAATTGCAATTGTGTAGATACTGTCTGGCCAGTCGACATTTCTGCCACCCTTTTCAATCCCATCATCAGGTCATCAATAATGGCTATGGTTTTTCTCCATCGCAGGTGTACGTTGAGTAGTACAACAGAATCCTGGAGAGAGATGTCCGAAAGTAAGAACAACTTCAAATTTCGGTGTTCCAAATCATGTACATCCCTATTTGTATCGACGGTTTCACTTTCAAAGAATAGATTCATATCAAATCTCAGAGGACTATGAAACGGAGCCGATGAATGAAATAGATACCTCTGTCATAGACGAGCAAGAAAGCACATCACAATGGAATGTGATATCAAGGGAGTTTTTCGTTTCACTCATTGCCAGATATCGGAACACTCTCTTCTTGTTATTAGTTGCAATCATTGCTACCTCAATAACGTGCATCCATTACATTCTGGTTTTACTTGATTGGACAACGATTGGTTTTACACTCGACGATTCTTGGATACACCTTGAATACGCTCGTTCGATATTTGAAGGAAGAGCATGGGAATACTCTCCTGGCTATCCCTCGACAGGATCAACAAGCCCTCTATGGTCTCTTCTTCTTTCTGGGATTTTCTTTTTCTCAAGTGATTCGGTAAGTATTGTCTGGGGTGTGATGATTGTATCATCGGTTCTCTATTCATTGTGTACATTTATTGTAGGTTACTTTGTCAGTGACCTAGTGGAGAGTCCCCTAATTGGTAGTGTTTCAATATTAGTATTTGTTGTCGTCCCCTCCAATACTTGGCTCATGCTATCAGGGATGGAATATCCTCTCTTTATGTTCATCCTTCTCCTTCCCCTTCTTCTGATGAATAATCCCGGATACAGATTTGATATTGCCTTGGGACTAATAGCAGGTTTGGCATTTCTTGCTCGACCTGAAGGAATTCTCCTTGCCTTTGTTGTCTTTCCAATTCGAATTATCCAGCATATCTATGACAGGGATTTTACACGGAAGAGGTTTCTATCACTGCTTTCGATGTCTGGACTTGCGGTACT
>CAYMLT010000234.1:0-5556 GCA_964391265.1 uncultured archaeon | reverse complement strand
TGACTATAATACCGTAAGCATAAGCGTTTGCAGGGTTCATATACAGACTAATTGAAGGAATAATTGTCACGAGTCCAATTATGAGATAATCACGCCAGGCGTCACTATACGCCTTTTGCTGGACCTCAGGGCTGAGCGGCTGGGGGGCTATGCCTTCGAAGCGAATATTATCCAATCGATCCCTTAGACTATCATAACCATCAGACACAGGTTCTTTTCCAACGAGACGTTGAATCAGATTGCTGAATTTCATCTTCATTGGGTCCTGTAGTGTCAGCTTGATCATCAAGACCAATTGTCCAAAAAGAACCGCCATAAATGAAACCATGATCCATGTGAAATATTCCTGTATTGCATACCCGATGTGGAAAATGAAATCAGTGAATATAACAGCCAGGAGGCCATTTCCAAGAACTGCATCATTGAACCCTGGTTGAATAATCGGCGTACTGTACCAGATATTAAAGAGGAAGAATGTTACGCTCTTCACATAGAGCAATGCTATGAAGGCTTCAATGAATCTGTTCCGTTTCTCCCCGAACAATGTAACATACGCTAATGTTATGATTAAGGCGGGAAGGAATTCAACAATTATAGTGAAAGGCGTTATATCAGCCATATTGCGACACTCCAACTAATGCGAGATTGGTATAGAGTGAAATGTAAGTAAAAAAGGTTCGTGGGACTGAATAGAGATTCACGTAAATGATTAGCCAGACCGAATTATTAATTAACGATTGCTTATCATTCATGTTGTAGGAGTTCTCAGGTGAAATAAATGGAGATTAGTAAAGAATTAACAGAAGCCATAAACGATCAGATAAATTTCGAACTATACAGTGCGTACATCTATTTGTCCATGGCGGCTTGGTTAGAGGAGAATAACCTACCAGGCATGGCACATTGGATGGAAGTTCAAGTGGACGAGGAGTACGCTCACGCAATTAGATTCTATAGGCATATTATAGAACGTGGTGGGCGCGTGATATTCAAAGCAATTGAAACACCACAAACAGAATGGACATCGGCTCTCGATGTATTTGAAACAGCATACGAACACGAGAAGATAGTTACTGCAAGAATCTACAAAATTGGAGAGATTGCTGAAAAGGAAGGCGACAGAGGATCCAAAGGAATGCTCCAGTGGTTCTACAATGAACAGGTCGAAGAGGAAAAGAATACAAGCGAGATTAGAGATGATTTAAAACGAGCGGGTGATTCCGCACAAATCGTTTTCATGCTGGATCGCGAGCTTGGAGCTCGACCAGCCGCCCCTGCTCCACCACTTGATTCCACAGCACCATAATCGAAGGAACTCCGAGTCCATTTAATGACCTTGGACCGGAGCTTTCGTTTTTTTATTCATTCAAAAATCTGAAAGGCATCATCAGTATAGTACTTATTGCAGTGTTGCAACCAAGACCTGCGGTGTATACAATGTTACTGCCTGATGATATAATTGAAAATGTTGTAGATACGGTTTCGGGCACCAAAGCACTCGATTACGTAATAGGTATTTCACAATTCCACAGAATCCAAGCTAGCCCTGGCTTGACGGAATCACTCGAATACGTCAAGGCGGAGGTTGAAAAAATCTCGGATATTAAAACAGAAATTCACACCTACGCAGCCAAAGGAGAAGGATCTATTGGTAAGTGGGAGAATCTCTTTGGCTGGTCAGTAGAATCGGCAATGTTAGATCTCTTAGAACCAGAGAAGAAAAACCTTGCGGATTACTCCAGCGAGCCCATTTCTCTTGCAGCGTTCTCTTCGAATTCACAGGTTGAAGCAGAAGTTGTGTATGTTGGCAAGGGCTTGCTACCCGAAGATTATGAAGGAAGAGATGTGAAGGACAAGATTGTTCTTACAACATCGAGGGCTGCCCTTGCGCATAAAGTCGCCTGCATAGCAAATGGAGCGGCTGGAGTACTGACCTTTGTTCCCCCATCAGGCAAAGACGAGATAGCCAACCTGCGACGATATGAAGGACTATGGCCAGAACATGGAGAAAAGGATGAAGTCAGATTTGGCTTCGCTCTTACTCAAGCAGATGGTGTGAAGATGAGGGACTGGCTCCTTGAAGGAAAGACTGTCAAAGTAAAAGTGAATGTTAAAGCAAAACTAGGAGAAGGAAAGCAAGGGATCCTATCAGCCCTTCTTGAGGGGAGGGATAAGTCAAAAGAGATTTGGCTTATTGCGCACATCTGTCATCCACATCCTGGTGCAAATGATAATGCCTCAGGCAGCGCTGCAATACTAGAGACCTTGAGGACACTCAATCATATGATATCATCAGGAAAGATTGAGGTGCCAGATTATTCAATTCGCTTTATTTGGATGCCTGAATGGAATGGTATGATTGAGTTCATCCACAATGAGAAGGAAGCGCTCTCAAGATGCAAATTCGTCATTAATGCGGATATGGTGGGGGCTAATCCATGTCTTTCGGGCTCAGTCATGAACATATTTAGAACACCACATTCTTTGCCAAGCACTTTGAACAATGTGCTCTCTCACTGGCTCTGTGTTGAGGCAGAGAGACCGCATGATGCCTCTAAAGGAGGCTCACTTGCGCCATTCAAGTGGCAATATCTACCATATTCAGCAGGTAGCGATCATTACATGTTCACGGACAGGACAGTATCAATTCCTGCGATTATGCTAAACCAGTTTCCGGACAAATTCTACCATACATCAACAGACACCGTTGATAAAATTGATATAAGCCAGATGGCCAGAGCATCAAGGATAATAACTCTCTCAGCATTGACCCTTGCGCATCCCAGATTCACATGTAAGGAACGTCTATTGACGATTGTTCGTAATGAAGCAGCTGAACTAATGCAGAAGGTCACCATTGAAGGAACCACGATTCTCGGAAGATGTCTGGAAAACCCAGAAAAAGCATATCCAAGAATCCTGAGATGGTTAGGATTGGCAAGAGACCTCGGGATTAAAACTCTTGATCATGCAGAAGAAGAGTGGCACCTGATTGCAGAACAGAAAGAGGTCAAAGAGGCACTAAAAACCAGTCTTGAAATGAATTACACCACAGAAATGGTTGTTGCTCGCAAGGCGTACCTTGGCGCTTGCGCAGAGGTGGGTCTCGAAGCAAAGGATGAGAGTCAATTTGACCTTGAATCGTTTGAGAACAACACTCAGGTAAAGAGAAATCTCAAGTACGCATTGCCGCCATCATCTATTGGCAGACTTGATCCGGAGAGATTCATCAAATATGCCCATCTCTATGAAAAGTATCCTAATTTGAGTAGCTGGATAGATGAGCTTCTTAATCTCGCTCCAGACTGGACAAGGTTGGAAGATATATGGGATAGACTCTGCTTCCAATTTGGGAAATTCGACTTCAGCTTACTTGAAGGAATAGTCAAGGACCTGAAAGACTTGGGAGTTCTTGAAGTTCGAGAAGAGTGATGGTAGATATGGAAACGTGGCTCTACAAGAAGGTGGTCTTTGCTGGGACGTTTGACCACCTTCACGAAGGGCATAAGTATTTGCTAAGAACCGCGATGAAACTGGGCGAATATGTAGGGATAGGTCTCTCAACCGACAAGTTGCTCCAGAATAAGAAAGGAAGAGAGAAAATCCAAGATTTTGATGAACGCAAACAAGCCCTCATTGACTTCTTGGAAGATGAGAATGCTTCAGAGCGCTGTGAATTCTTCCCCATAGAAACCAAGGAGGGAGGCGCCGATAAAATGGAGGATCTTGAGGCGCTGATCATATCAGATGAAATCTCTGTTGTCAATAACGCATTTGAGATAAATGAGCAAAGAGCAAAAAACGGTCTTCCTCGATTTCATATTTTGATAATTCCGCGAGTGCGCACAAACGATGGCAGACCTCTTTCATCTTCAAGAATAAGAGATGGAGAGAGCTTTGAGGGCATTGATTTGGTTCAATAGGCATCACGGAAAAAAGGAGTACCTCGAATGTAGTTCTGAGTACTTAGGATGATTCATCAAATCGATATATTCAGTAGCTGCAATTATTTCCTTTGCAGCTGAACGAGCATGCTGACTCAATAGTAGTAGCTCAGCACCTAGAAGAGCACCGCCCCATTTTTGGACAATATTTTTTAGACCAGGCAGGTGAGGGATCATATCGATTGCTTCGGCTGCTCTTAGATCTAGATTGTTTCCAAAGGCACCTGTAATATACAGATTCTGAATCTCTTCCGCTAAGCAATGGGATTCAAGTAATAGAATCTCAGTCACTGTACGGATTGCAGCTTTTGATTGTTGAAGCATTCTGATATCCATTTGACTGAGATAAATCGGAGAAGCGTTCTCTGATTCCTTTGTGAGCAAAATACCAAAGATGGCATCTCTATTGAATAGGTGGGGAGATGCAGCGAGTCGATTGACAGAGCCTTCTTTAGTCAGTAGCTTTGCCTTTCGGAATGCGTGGAGCGCGGATATTGCTCCAACTCCACAAATACCAAGTGGTGCCTTCTTGCCAATTGTGTCTACACCCAGTGATTTTGACCCGTGGTCATAGTGTACCTTATCGATAGCTCCTTCTGATGCTTTCATTCCACATGCCAGCGACATCCCTTCAAAAGCGGGTCCGGATGCAGCTGATGCGACCAAAAACCTGCTATCATGCTGTACGATGATTTCTGAATTCGTGCCAATGTCTAAGGCAAGACTGGCAAAAACATCATTAGCAATGCCAAATCCGAGAATAACAGCCAGAGCATCAGAACCAACAAATGACTGAATTAGCGGTGGGGAGTAGCATGAAGCATTTGGCAAATCTAATCCCACTTCAGCTGCATCCAAATTCAACATACCAGTGTTTTTAGATAAGAATGGCTCTACCAATAGAGAGCTCAAAGGAAGGTCGAAAAACAGATGATGCATTGGAGTATTCCCAACAATAACAACTTCTTGAATGCCTTTTGGTGAAACGCGATTATTTGATAGTAACGATACCAAAGCAGATGATATCGCCCTTCGGATTAGATGCGTCAAATCAGTTCTTTCGCTACTGTCAGAAATCTGATGCTTGATTCGAGAAATGACGTCTTCACCAAATCGGGATTGGGGATTTTCGAAAGATAAAGATCCTAGTCGCTTTTTTAGTGATATATCAAACAGGCTTAGCGAAACCGATGTTGTTCCGATATCAATCGCAACGCCACAACACGACACAAGCGGGGCTTCCTAGAAGATTCATTCTACTGGATGCTAATCATCGGACAATCATTACTGGACAAGAGGCTTGATTTGCCACCTTGTCACTTATCGACCCTGTAAAGAGCCTGCGAATACCACTGAGACCTCTAGAACCCATGATAATCAAATCTGCATTCCGCTCTTGCGCAATCTCGATGATACGGGCCGCAGGATCCCCATGATCAAGAAGGTCAGACACAGGAGTTGTTCCTGCAACTTTCTTGGCTCTAGATAGTATATCTTCTCCAACTTTCTGAAGGGATAAGAACGGCTGATCAGATATTGTGTCTCCATACGGAGTAGCTGACACTAACATAGGAACTACATGAAGAATAATGATCTCAGCACCTAGAGGAAC
>CAYMLT010000233.1:0-5589 GCA_964391265.1 uncultured archaeon | reverse complement strand
AAAGATTGGAATGCAACTTTTTCCTTGGAGGATTTCTGGGTCGCTGAATTGTCTTCACTCAATATGAGACAGACCGCGGAAGAGGTTAGAAATCTACTTAGAGCACATAGTCACGACCTAGATGCTAGACAGATTGAATATAGAAGACAAAAACTAGCTAAATCCGAGGTCATTAAACCTTGGCTATTCTATGGAAGGATTGGTTTTCATCATCACATGCAAATTGAGATTGTATGTAGCCGGGCATGGCAGAATAAATTGTTAGAGGTCTTCTCAGGATTTCAAGATGTGTTTGCGCTTAAAACCGATAGGGGCTTGTTGTTTTGGCTTGAAACGCCAGGCGAACATCTTGTTAGATATTCGAGGTTTATTTCTAGCTTATCGAATGTAAAAGGGATTGAGTCAGTGAAATTGATTCTAGAAACGATGCGAACCGGAGGAAAGATGTTCGTGGACATGTACCGACAATATGATTACACAGAAGACGGATTTTCTCAGGCATCTGATGACGTTGACATCGCATCATATATTCTGCAATAGGGGGACACTCATCTTGGAGAGAATAGGCCCTTTCCATTTCTGGAAGCGGAAATAATGTTATGCATAAATGGCGTATAACGTAGAGAGTAAATATATGAGAAAACGAAAAGGTGTGTAGGCCGGAAGCCCGGCCATACATACGCTTCTTCTATTCGCCTTTCATAGCCTTCTTGGCTGTGACTTCAGCTTTTGCCCAAGCGTCTAGACCGTCAGCACCTTGAAGAGCAGTGAACTCACCCATATCAGATGGTTCAAGTAGCGCAATCCATCCGGCACCATAGGGATCATCGTTTAGAAGCGCAGGATTGTCTTTCAAAGCATCATTAACCTCTGCGATGACTCCACCCACTGGGGCTTTGACAGCGCCGGTCCACTTTCCAGATTCAAGAGTACCAATACTTCGACCACTCTTGACATCCTTACCTGCGGGCCTTAAACGAATGAACTTAATCTTGCCTGCTGCAAATGCACCAAGCTCTGTGATACCTAATCTGATCTTTCCGCCCTCATCCTTCAACCATAGTGAGTCGGTTTCACTGGAATAGTAACGTAGATCATCTGGGAATTCAAACTCGTCAACTTTTACCATGGCTATTACACCTTACTTGTTATGAAACTATACGTACTATAAGACCGTTTCGGAGAAAGGGTTCATCGAACTTACATATCGTAAATTGTTACGTATCTTCTCCATTCATTATCTTACGCATAGTATCTAGCTCTGCTGCTTCCACCTCAACATAGATTGGGCCTGAGTATCCGCACCCTTCTTCCTCGCAGTAGTAAGTTGTTGGTACTAGCCAACCTCCGACTGAGCTAGATGTTTCTCTAATTCTTGAACTGCCACACTTTGGACAGACTCGTATAGTGAGCTGTTTCACAATGCTTCCTCCCGGCGTTGTATCTATGATATGGGGTTGCTTTCTTTTAAACTGCCTGCCAGCTGCAGAAGGCTGTATTCGGTTTCGGGGGCGGTTATTAGTGTTCGACATGACAAAATAGTGAGATGAAAGAGACCAAATCGGACTTGGCGCCAGGTTTCTTCACGGCAGACCAAGTGGTTAGAATGACAATGAGCACAGGCATAACAGCCATTGACGAATTGCTTGGAGGGGGACTAGAGGCGGGACTTGTTCATCTATTCTATGGGTCCAGAACACTTCATGAAGACCTTCTTAAGATGGCAGTGCATGCACAGATTCCTGAGGCGAAGGGAGGCCTTGAGAGCCCGACAATCATCGTTGATAGCGCCAACATGCTGAAAATCGAGAAACTCACGGACTACTCGTTTGATTTCGAACTACAACCAGAAGAAGTTATGAATAATGTCTACATCACACGGGCATTCAACTCCTCTCAGACCTACGACATTGTCATGAACCAACTTGAGGAGTTTTTCGCAAGAGTTCCTGCAAAGCTCATGTTCGTGACAGGACTTCCAGATCTCTACATCAAAGAGGGGATGACAGGAGAGAACGCACAACACATCACCCACATGGCCACACGCATAATGACCTTCACCCTTCAGAAAGGAATAGCCACTGTCATAACAGCTCCATGTTCGGACAGGAATAGGAATCTACCTGCAGGAGGTAAAGCACTATCGAGTTATGCACAGGTTCATGTTCAGGTGGAGGAATCAAAATCATACTTTAGATACACTCTTGCAAAGCACCCCAATCTTCCAATCAGGAGTACTTCGCGTTCAAAACCGGTCACGTTTGGAAGTACATTACCTCTCTCATACTTCCTGAATCCAGAGGAGATGGATGAGTAGAAAGGATTCTACTACATACCATCTCCCTTTTCCAGACTTCGAATTAGGTCTTCCACTAGATCACGTGGAAGTGTCTTTGCCTGTTCAATGAGTGTGTTAATCTCACTCTCAGGAATGCCCCTACGAATTAGGTCAGCTCTGAGTTCATCAATCTCGAAGAGAGAGAGAGGTTCATCTTTGGTTTCAATGACCGTTTCATCTTTTGGTGGTTCGGAGGTTTCAGGCTCTTCCATGATGTCAAGAGTTGGTCTGGGAGTAGAAACCTCGTCTCCAATCAGTTCTATTTCGATGTCTTTCGCCTTGGTTATTTCCTCACCCGCGATTCGCTGGCTTGCCTCTTGCTCGACCTCAGAGATAATCTGCTCCATTGTCTTTCCGTCTCGTCGAGCGGCACGAATAGCTTCTTGTTCAATAACCTCTCGCACGAATGCAGCCTGCTCACTTAGTTTCATTTTGGCAATGTCTGCTTTGAATTCATCCAGTTCTTCTGGGCTAAGATGAGTAAGAATGGACAGTTGGACCAGTAATTCACCCATTTCTGGAATATCAACGGCTATTGCTTCATCAGGCATCTGAGAAGGTGACCGAGTGATTGACAATTCAGAATATGTATCGTTGAAGAGATCAGCAACCAATGTCTGGCGACTCCTTGCATCTGGAAGGGGTTTGGGAATCTTCCCCTTTCGTAGCGCCTTGATTTGTCCGTTTATCTGACGCAAACGTTTTGGAACACTCCAAACTCGAACATAACCAACTAGTAGCATGATGATAACTAGTGCAACAGGTAATCCGTATCGAGTTAGATTGAGTACCATTGTATCAACATTGTTTGGCTGTACATCGACAATGAGTTGCATATGTTGAGTACCATAGTTCGTGATATTGAAATTAACCGTGATCACGCCACTTCCAGTGCTAAGAAGTGCTCCAGTCACTAATTCGAGAGTGTATAACCCTTCACCTGACTCGTCTGTTATTATTCCGACAACATCTTCGGCTCCTACAGCATTGAAATCGGCTCCTGTGACACCTTGATTGTGCCATGTATCATTTAGATAGAACTCAAGAATAGTGGTCTTTCCATTCTCAAATGAGATAGTAGTTTCAGAGTTTCTGAGAGTTAACTCAGTTGGGATTTCAATCACCTGTATGCGTATCACAATATCAGCTGTGTTCCGATTTATTAGGAATACTTCGAAATACAATCGATAGGATTCACTATCAATAATTGACCCTATGTTTGGATCCATCGTATCGAATGTGAAGCTGTACAGACCTCCGCCTTCATCATTGAGTGAAACATGCAGGTACCCATCAATGGAGGGGCCTCTGAGATAGCTATTGAGTGTTGCAACTCCTCCAGGTAATCCTCCAACATATCCATCCTCTGGATTCGTATCATTGAACCAGAAGTAAATTGTAGCAGAATCACCCAGCGGTATCTGGAGTTGCTCCATGTTTTCGATATTTCCAAGGTAATCCGGATGATAGTCTATTGAATTAACACTAAGATCTGTTTCTACTGGATTGATTATGATTCTCATCCCTGTAGGGCCTTCCTGATAATTCTCCTTACTAAAGGTGATTGTGAGTGAGTAGGAACCAGGATCGACAAGAGAGCTGTCAATCGGTATGATGTAGATTCCGTATCCAGTATCTGTGGCATTACCAGAACCACCAGACCAAGAGTATTGTGCAGATGCTCCTGCAACAGGACCGAATAACGTTGTATTGAAAATGAAAGATACGTTACCAGTCCATCCCCATTCCCTAGTGATTTCTGAGAACTCCCTAATTACATCTGTGGGGATTCTATTGATAGTAAGACTAAGACGTGTTGCAGAATTCGAGTAAATTGGATCATTGGGAGTTGCCCTGAAGCTAATACCCCAGATTCCAAATCCTACCTCACTTGTGTTAAAGGTCACGTAGTATAATCCGCCAAACCCTAGCCATGTGAGATTGCCATAGAGTGCCTTCTCAGAGAGAACCCAGACAACTGTGGCATTATTGATATCTTCTAACAAGTCAGGTGCATAAAGATGAAGTGTGAAATTAACAAGTTCTGAGTAGATTTTCACTACGTCCTCGGTGGTTCCTGCAGATAGGTCCAATTGCGAATGGGTTTGGAGTAAACTGATTTTGAAGATTCCACTCGCTGGGTTGAAATTCTTGAGTGCAGCAATAAGTCGTACATTGTAAGTAGATCCAATCTCTAGAATGGTTGGACCTCCAGAAGGTATCATACATTCATAATACCCTGGAGTTCCGTTGTAAGTAAATAGGAAGTCAGATCCCTCAATTGATGCATTGATACTCAGAACATATAGGTCATTAATTGGCAGAGCATTGTTGACATCCTCTAGATAGATGGTTATATTGATTCCACTGCCACGAGGAATGAACATTATTCCTGCTATAGCTTCCTCCGGAGCGGTAATGCTAAGATCAGAGGGAAGAGTTTCAATTATCAAAGTAATAAAAGTAACTGCATTTTCATAGTTGGCCAGTGTTGCAGTAACTGTGATGATAGTTGTACCAGTGTCAGATGATAGGCTTGTATCAATAATTGCGAAGTATTCTCCGGTACTGCCAATTTCAGTGAAATTACCACCTTGACCAATATCACTCCAATACCACTGAACCGCTGCGCCGCTGGTCAAATTCGAATAGAGGTAGTTGAAGTAACTAACTAATATTGGTGCACCTTGTTTCCATTCAGCACTAACGCTTTGCGAAGATGCAGTTAGAGTTGTAGATATCGGACGTATTGATGCGCTTGCAGTGATAGTTGTCAGATTGACGTAGTATGGATTGTTCAAGGGATTCCATGAAATGTTAAGGTCAAAGAAGAAGGTGCCCGGACTTAGTAGCGAGAGAGTATCAATTTCAATTGTGTATATACCATTACTCTCAGTTAGCCAGAAATCCGTCCCTTGAATTAAACTCACAGTCTGACAATCGAAGTCGACAATCGCACCGGCCACTAGAAATGAATTGCCCGTATCAAACAATTGGAAGGCAATAGTAAGATTATCACCAAAGTTTGCAGTTTGCACAGGTTGGGGAGAATAGGAGAGTGTTCTGCCAACTATGGTTATTCTTACAAGAGAGGTATCATCGATGTAGTATGGGGCTACGCCATCAGGCCAATCTACCGCGATTGTCAGATTGAAATTGGTCACGAGAACTGCGCTCAAAATGGTGGAATTCACCCGCAGAGTGTAGACTCCACTAAAACCTGAAAGGGCAAACTCTCCAGATGTGAGCTG
>CAYMLT010000232.1:0-5595 GCA_964391265.1 uncultured archaeon | reverse complement strand
ATTTCCAAAAAAAAAGAAGTTGAAGAGAGAGGATAATCCCCTTACTCTTTGGTTTTAAGTGCCTGCCAGCAGCGCTTGCAGACACCAAGGGAGGGCATAGTGTTACCATTGTACCAACCCTTGCAGCGTGGTGCGATGTTAGCTGTGCAGCGCTCCATCCTGTGAGGATAGTGAGCACCACTGACTTCGCGCACATGTGCCTTCTTTTGGCATGGGCGGCCTTTCTTGTGGGGCAATATAATTACTTACCTGGCCACGTACCCTTCCGGGCGCGGACCTAGCCTAGGCCACACATGACAACGTAGAAGTTATAGAAAGAACGGATCACAAGGGTCTGCATTCCTTGAGCCCATATAAAAGCTTAACACGCTTTATATCGAAGAAGAATCTATACTCACCTTGAATCGCAAGGGTTTCCGATTTATCGCAGTTTATTGGCGCGAATAACCATCGGATTTCAGCTATTCTGCAATGAGAAACTGTGGAAGTTATATATTATCGACATAATACATGGTCGGGATGAAGGCTACTAGACTTTACACACGCGCATACCTGACACGCATCAGGTACCGGGAGGAGGCTGCGCGATTTGACGATCTCAGTAAAATCGAGGTCCAAGTCAAACCGCGAGCCCATGCAAAGTAATGCCCTCTGAATTGCAATGGTTCGTTTTATTTCTGAGAAGACGCCGAATATGGGTTCAACGTTCGAAACTGTGAGCTCTCAGTAGCAAGTACGGGAATAACAGGATTGGAACACCTGAACATAATCAGAAGATTCGTGTGGGCATATGAAACACTATTCACTTTGTTGCGATGTTATTGATTTATCGTTCATTTGATTGAGGGAAAGTGGTAGATGCATAGATTCATTCCTGATGCATCAGTACTTACACACTCTATCCTTCCACCATACCGGTTCATCAATAATTTTATTGTAAACAGATCTAAGCCAAGAGCAAGACTTCCACTGAGTCCAGGATGTTGGAGTAATTCTTGAACATCGAAGGGAATAGGTTTGGCATTAGTTCGAATGTAGACACTTCGAGATATGTTAGTGTGCTTGAAGGATATAGATATGTTCACGGGGTCTTCTGTTTTGTTCCTCACATTGAAAATGATGTTGTTCAGGAATAATAGGCTAACCATATCATCAGCAACAACAAGGAATCTCTCGTTCTCAGGATATTCGTAATTGAAGACATCTTTCCCTAGAAGAGATTCTGCCGATTCAACGGCATTTGAAACCGCTTTTCCAATATCCAGCAATTTCAATTCTTGATGGAGCCCTTCTTTAACGCTGGTTAGTTGGAGTACTTGATGGTTGACGAGAATAGCTTCTCTACTTAGCAAGCGGGCTGCAGCACGTGAGTCGCGATCGTCTATACTTCCTTGTTCTGCATTTTCCAAAACATCCAGATATGTCACCAATCCTTGTAGGAGATTGCCCATCTTATGGGTCCACATATTGAGGTAGTATTCGCTTTCCATTGTTCTTTCTTCAAGAAGACTCTCCAGTACTCTATGCGGGTCAAGTATAGATGTAACGAATTGAACAGCAGCTATCAGTAGATATCCAGTAACCATACTTGCTATCCAAAGCAGCTCTGCAATTTGGAGAGGATTCCAGAGAACTATGATGAAGAAAGTACCCGCAATCCAATGAGTAAGGGCTAGCATAAGAGTTAGGTCAAGTGTATCTCTTGTTTTTCGGTAACGTTGGGCGATTCTGAGTAGGGCAACTATCTGTGAAAGCAAATAGCCCATGGATATTACTATTCCAATTGGTGTTATACCTTCAAGCCCACCCCCCTCCGGATACGTCATAAGGAAAACTGGTTCTGGGCTGAGGAAAAACCATAGACTGATGAAGGGGGTAATAATCACTCCCCAAACAACCAGAAAGATTGAACTGGAACGGCTAGGCTTCATCCCACTGGAGAAGGAGCTAAGCAAGAGAGGCGGAACAATGATTAAAACAAATGCCATTCCAAGAGTTCTGTTTCTTGGACGGCTCGAGAATGTGATTGACCAGTCTATAGAAGAGGGATGTGTCACAAGGAATAGAAATGACCAGAGGATGATATTGATGCCCATTAACATCAGCATTAGGCTTCGAATTTCTCTGGTCTGAGAAAATGACACAAAGGAGTAGGTCCCAACAGCTCCTGCTGTAACAGCAAGTAAGATTGCAAAAAGAATTAGTGACAATGAAAACTGAGGTATGGATAGAATGTACCAAGCATATCCAGATGCAGCCATAAAACCAAAGAAGAGCAAGCCAATTGCAAATAGCAAAATAGCTACAATCCTTGCCCACTCATGTTCGGCTTGTTCAGGCAACGGGCTACTTACTCCTTTTAGTAAAGAAAGTGTCAAGCATACGATAAGTGATATTGCAGACAATAAAGCTTTCTTTTGTTCACTAAAAAGCTAATTCAGCTAGCCTATCGCGGAATTAATCAGTCTTTCATCTTGGATGAAGGAGATTGTAACCACCACAATTGAATTAGCATCGATACATGCAATTAGGCTTCATTTAGGAAGATTTGGCTATGATTTAGAGTTTTGGTGCCTATGAGTCGGATTCAATGCAATTGTGGGTGTGCTTAGAAGACCATCAAATAGCATCGGGATTTCATATGCTGCATATGACGAGATTCTATATGCATTGAAACGAATACACACTCAAGTAAGGTCAAAAAAAGGAGTGAAAAGAGAATGAGCGATGTGTTCACGGCCGTGATGTTTGTAGGATTGCTGTTTCTGTTCCTTATTATCGCATATGTATCAGGAGCTCTTGATGCATATTTCAAAGGATACAAAATATGTATAGAGAATTTCGATAGGCAGCTAATGGCCTCTGATGCACTCTCTGTAGAGATGAAACGAGATGATTTTCTGCATCAGCCGTGGAGGGGGACAGGAAACAATCAGGCTCAAATCCTCGATGGTTTACAGGGCATGAAGCACCGATGAGATATATTATTCCAGCTAAAAGCCCTAGGATTGGCTGAAGCAGGGATGACGCAAAATGGTCCGGCAAGGACTTTGCAAGGATAAACTGGGACTCATCCAATTTAGAGAGCAGAGCGTCTATTCCAGAGAGGGATTTCGAAGAGGAGGGCGGCGGCCTTGGATTGTACTTGTCAAGGGAGCTTATTGCCTCACTTAGAGGGACAATCGAACTACTGACCATCCAATCGGGGAAGGGAGCATCATTCAAGATATTACTACTCATCACATTCTGAAAACGTGTGAATGTTTGGAAGGATGATCCCATCTTGCCATCCTTTCAATTCCAGACATGTATTATCTCATGCTTTAACTAGAGAGCAGCTTATCTAGACAGTCGAAGAGATCTTTTGCCCGAATTGGTTTTGTCAAAAAGCCAAGCGCCCCTGAATCAATAGCCTCATCATACACGGATTCATCTGCACTGATGAACACAATTTTGACCTTGGAGTCCATCCTTCTGAGTTCCTGAGTGGCTTTTGATCCGTTCATCACTGGCATGCGATAATCCATGAGAACAAAGTCAGGTCGAGGGTTTATCTTCGTGAACTGCTCAATTGCCTCAGCGCCGTTGTAAGCCTGACCTGCAATCTCATGTCCGCCAAGTGCCAAAGTCCGTTCAAGTACCTTGTGAAGAAGAACATCATCATCAACAATCATTATTCTTGCCATTGTTATGCCTCATGATTTCCAACATCATCACTGTTTTTTCTAAGTAGAAGGACAATAGTCGTTCAAAATCGTAGTTAGAAACCATACCTTAACCATAGCGCCAGCATTGGGGCACATTTGAATTCGGTTGTGAATCGAGATATAACCACCGTATTTTTCAATAGGTTCTTGGACAAGCCAAATATCAAGAACACGATTCCAGAAGAGAATGTGACTCTCTAAATCGGTAATAAAAATGCTCGATGGAAAGGTATCCAAAATCTCTTTGTCAAGATATTTCCTCTCGAGTCCACTTGGAAATCTATGCTCGAAGGATGAATCAGGGTCTATGAAATTCATTGTAAATCGCTCTCATCTTATTCACCAAACTAATCCGGCAATCAAAGTATTCGTTCCTCGAGTTTCGATACGGTTTTGCCTTTTATTCTGAAGGTGGTCTTCCCTATGCATATTCGAACAGATGTCAGGGCATGGATTCTTCGGATTATTCACGACGATATCAAGTTCTAATCCCATCTCTGCAGTTACCCCACATTTGTCAAAGAGATTCCTGAAGATGTATGATTATCCCATACTCGTCTTTTCCTTACCAGTTTATGATGTAACACAACTTGCCCAAGAGAAGTGATTTCCGCAGTCTTCTGTCGGCCAATACGAGCACGTTTTACATATCCTGCTTGTATCAAATCCTTTAGATGGCGTGACACAGAGGCGCGAGTGACAGATGTATCTCTAGATATGTTCACCTGAGGTACCTGGCCATATTGCATATCAAGGTACTCAAGTATTCTCCGCTTGTTTTGGCTCATATGGAGTAACTGATCTGGCCTAAGCAATAGCAAAGCTGAGAGGTTAGTGTCATCGGAAGAAATCAAGAGAGATTGTGTCATGGTTGCTGCTACACAGGCCGCAATGGCCACTATAGGATTATTGCAGGCAATATTGAACTCAATATCGAAATCATCAAGTCGAGCATTGTCCACAGCACTGAGAAGTGTACTTAGAATCTCGTCAAGGCTGAAATCCTCTATATCCACAAATGTGGTTTGAATTCCCAGACCTGTATACTGATCTAAGAATCTCTGATGTTCATCAATATGCGAAAAAGGACCAACTAGAATTAGTTCATCCGTTCTTCGATGAATGATGGTCCTGGCAATTAATTGTGTAGCATCTCTGTCAAACACTGCAACATGTACAACAGGTCTAGTCATTTTTAATCCCTTTATTCCTTTTTTCCCTAACGATTGCTATTGAGTGAGTAACTCCATCTTTCTTGGTAAGACATTACTGTGATGGCCGCGTAGTCCTGAAACTGCTTCGGATGATTCTTCGTTGGGATTGATGAAAATTCTTCGTGATATGTTCCTTAGATTCTACATCAATCCCTTTTTCGAATCAGTTTGTGTGTAGAATTCTATGTATTTTGATAATATAAAGCATCAAAACCCCCTGAAAAATGGATTAAACCACCACTTTGAGGCAGTATTGATTCTCTCCCGAGTCGCACCATTCGGAATCTTCTAGAGTTGCTCAGGATTGTTGCGACTCCTAATTCTCATCTTTACAACAAAAAAAGTGTATAATGCTAGCATTGTCTTTTTGACTTCGATCTCCAGAAGAATACGCTATCCGGATAGTCCTTGTTCATACTCTGTGATATGCAACCCATCCAACCATATCGCCACTGAACTCTCTGGAAAGTCCCACGATTGCCGCTCGATATTCCAGAGGTGTTTAGGCAGGTCCCAATTCCCCCAAATGCTGGTATTCAACACCGTGGATTCGACATGAGTGTGCCACTCCAAGCTATGGATGCATTTCAATAAATTCATAGCTCCATTGCGAGGAAGGTTCACTTCAAGCATCAGATTCCGTCTTTTATCATACCTGATAAAAGTGCGCGGCC
>CAYMLT010000231.1:5314-5607 GCA_964391265.1 uncultured archaeon | reverse complement strand
GGTCGGGTATTTTGATTCTGGAAAAACCTCGCTCAGACGAGTCGAAATGCTTCCTTGTTTCCAATCTTGAGGTTCCAATGACAAGAGACCCTCGATCCAACCGCAAATCTCTGGATACCCATATTGAACATAGGCAGTTCCCATCAACATTAAGAATTCTCTGCGTAGTTCATTTGATTTCAAATGATAATCCTCAAGTTGTGTATGATGTTGAATGTATTTAAATATTTCAATATTTCGAGATAATGAAATTCATTCTATCTACTTGATTTCAGTTTCATCAGCACTACGAC
>CAYMLT010000231.1:0-5304 GCA_964391265.1 uncultured archaeon | reverse complement strand
CGCCTCCCAGCATTAACATTGGAGTCATATCTAGTGGAGGAGTTTCGCCATTTGTTGTATGAGGCGTTGTTGTTGGCGGTGCTTCATCTGTTACAACGATGTTATCAATGGCGATTCCCGCTTCTGCATGGATGTAGAATACTTCTGATGTAGTATATCCTCCATCTGTTGCCTCAATTCTCAGAGTGCCATTGATGTAGACCATGAAATTGCCAGCAAAATCTAGTGTGATATCAATATTGTACCAGCCCTCGTGCCATTCAGCAGGATCATATGACCCAAGAGCAATAGTGTTGGGCATACCTGCATTTCGCCTGAATAGCACAAACGATGTATCCGCAATTCCAAATTCTCCTGTTACAAATATTATCCCGTACGAGTATGAAGGTGATACCGTCAGATTCTCATAAGGTGCATCAGGTATAGGTTCATCTCCCGATATGAACGAAATCAAACAATGATTTGCAGGAGTTTGAACTAGATCAATATCAAAACTCTAGGTTCCATATACCTGAGTACTATCATGCTGTGCAACATTGAATTCATTGTCATATGCCCTAAGAGTGCCATCAACGACTGAGAAACTACCCGGAAGACTCTGAATTGGATTTGATGTACGATTGAACCCATAGGTTGACCATCCATCAGTATTGCCATCTTCAAAATCATCTGACCATATTGTAGCTGCAGCAGTTGTGGTCAGCATAGGAACGAATAAACTAACTACAAGCAAAACTGAAAACAAGTATGTACCTTTTGCATGCAAATTTCCTTCCTCCCAAGTGGTTTCTGTATATGCCGTTTTATAATAAGCTTTGGAACAGCATAGTGAAACAAAATGGCACATCCGTTAGATGTACAAATCTGAAATTATGACATATCGTATAGTCAGAGAATAGAGTATTTAAGATAAGGATTGGCGACCAAAGGCTAAGTTGAGTTTCCTAAGTTATTCAAAGCTCAAAGCACGAGAATTCTCTGGGCTATCGACCTTCCAATTCCTTTCATACTTTCGAAGATCGATAGTGTACACTTTCTTATCCATATATCTCAGGTCATTGGGTCTCTCAACCACAGAAGTAACATTGATGGCCACAGTTGGAATGATAGCTAATGCAGGGACCCAATCATTCCTCTGGGGCAAAGCATTGGATAAATACAGAAAACCTGTTGGATTTGTTGCCGCAGGAGAGCTGTTTGCAGGATTTGGGCACATATTCATGGTGTTTGGATATATCGCATTCCTTGGAATGGGACAGCTGATTGTTGCTGGCTACGTCATCATATTCAGTCTGGGAATAATCGAAGTTTTTTGGAGTATGTCCAATGTAGGATGGTCTGCCCTCCTTTCTGAATTGACTGAGCAAAATGAACGAAAGAAGATAATGGGACAACTCTCAATTATTGGAGGTTTCGGAGGAATAGGTGGTGCGTACCTTGGCGGGTTTCTTTTCGATAACGGTGCAGGATTTGCCAATGGCAGTATCATTTACATTTCTGCAATAGTGATGATATTTTCAAGCCTCATCGTCTATTTCTCAATTCGATTGAAAACGGAGCATATGGTTGAGGTTTCAGGTAAAGACGGAATACCCAAAGTACCTTCATTATCCGAGCTTCCATCAAAGCTTCGTACTGGATACCTCATATTCTTAGTAGCATTGATATTCATTAACTTTGGAAGAAACTCAATTGCGATTATCACTAGTATCTTTCTTGCTGATCCATCGGCTTTTGGTGCAAATGGTGCAGAGATTGCTCTCTACAGCAATATTGGCAGTATTGCTTCCATGCTTTCTGGTTTCATGCTTGGGTCAGTAATTTCCAAAACTGATGACAACAAAGTCATGATGTTCGGCGTTATACTGTCAGTCGCTGGAATCTCTTGGCTCATAGTCGCTCCAAGTTTTGCGCTGGTAATTTTGGCTTCATTTCTCATTGGTGCATCGCAAGTGGTAATAGAATCCTCAAGCTACTCGATTGTAGCTAAAATGGCGCCTGAACAATATCGGGGCCGGCTCTTCGCATATTACAATACAACGTTCTTCCTCAGCTGGGGGGTTGCCGCTACACTGGTTGCAGGACCGATTGCGGATTTTCTAATAAGCCAAGGTTCATCGAATGCAGATGCATATAGAGGGAGTTTCATTGCGGCAATTGTTCTAATCGCAGTTGGGATTGTTGTACTCCTGATATCATTTAGATATATAAGAACGCACGACATGTCACATGTAGAAATCAGTGGCAGCTATGAATAATCTAATCATCATGTACTGTCTTGATTTCCTCCATTATTGGGATTCATAATTGCGAGGATGAAGAAGATTACTGCAAGTGGAATAACAATGAGATTACCAATTACACCTGGTGCTGTCCCAATAGTTTCAATGGGCTTGGCAAGACCCATGAGTATTCTCCACAAGTATTCTACAATGATTATGATGTAAATCAGAGGTATCAAGCTCTTGTATCGGAAATATACGATAGCATGGAAAACACCCATCAGAAGCTGTGAGAGTCCCCACTGTGCAAAGATTCCCACAATTGTTTCTACTCCCTCAACACTCAAGTCAATTGTTGCAATCGAACCTGATCCTCCATCAGGAAGGAAGTTGTGAGCAAGTGATCCTGCAATGGTCACAATTGCGATCGCAATAAATGCATACATTGCGATATTGTGACCTGAAAATTCACTGTTAATTTGCTCAGGTAAAATCTTGGCAAGCATTTTCACCATAGTCATTCCTCATCTTGCTACTATTTCTTGATTCGTCCGTCTTCAATTTTCTCTAGAGTAAGGAGTGCATTAATGTAGTCATCCATCGTTCGCGCTCTCTCCTTTAACGATAAGTCTGAATCGAGAACACGTTTTCTCAACATGCTTAGGTATTTGTTTTCGAGTCTCTCAATGTATGTTGAAGATCCCATCCTTGTCACTTTTATTCTGGGTTGACTCTGAATATACTCAATCAATCGCACCCAACTCTCAGCTGTGGTTGGATTGAAACCAATCCCTTGAAGATCCGATTTTGGAAAGGGTTCTGGTTGCATATCGATGAATCTGAAGATTGATTCTGCACGTTCAGCAAGGGTACGTCGCTGTCGTTTGGGCTCATGTTGCTTTCGGACCATTGGTTGTTTCTTTTGCGACATAATACAATATTGTATTATATAATATATAAACGTATCTTTTATATATGAACAAATCTCAACAACCTCAGAGAACTCTAGCTGAGTGTAACCAATAATGAATCTAGAAAATGTTGAGAACATGAAGCATCATATCCCAAGAATCGTCAAAGGCTTCCTTGAGAAGTACTTCCCTGAGAATGCAGAGAAATGGACCAAAGCTTTCAAAGAACGCTATAACGAACTCCTAGCGAAGGAGTACAATTCAGAAGTAGAGGGATTGCAAAATCTCATTGTATCCTTCAAACCTGCTTTGTCCTCGATCATCCAACCATGCAAAGAATATGATATGCTTTTGACAATGATGGTGTCAATGTTCAGGACATCATGGGAAGGTGCACATCGGCGCAAGAAAGTACCTGCTGCAAAGAAGAAAGGTCTAGTTATGCCAGGTAGTGATCCGTTAATTATTATTTCTTTTCATTGTGCCACCTGTAAGGAAGAAATCGAGATTTCATACGAGAAGAAGATGCAGATTCTCAACTCTGAGGGCGAAGAGCCTTTACCAACACATTGCGGACAAGAAGCGAAGGTCAAGATTTCTAAGAAACAAGAAGAAAGGAAGGTTGACGAAATTGAAGAGGACGAACCTATAGTTCCAGTAGAGATGCTAATGGGCCATATTCCCGCAGACAATGTAGAGTATCTAAAAGTCCTAAGTGTGGGCATTGATATTGGATCCTCCACTTCCCATCTCGTTTTCTCACGACTTACTCTAAAAAGGGAAACGAGTTTCTTCAATATGTCTAACCGATTCAATCTCATCAATCGTGAGATTATCTATGAGAGCTCCATTATTTTCACGCCTCTTATCGACCGGTATAATATTGATATCGATGCGGTTGTGGAGTTTTGTAAGAGAGAGTACAAGAAAGCAGGAATTACGCCAGAGATGGTCGAAACCGGGGCAGTTCTCGTTACTGGAGAAACCGCGAAGAAACAAAATGCGGCTGAAATAGTCAAGCGTCTATCTTCTGAATCCGGGAAGTTTGTCAGTGCTGCTGCAGGTCCCAATCTTGAGTCACTTCTCGGGGCAATGGGAAGTGGCATTGTCGACCAATCCCTCCGCAGCCAGAAATCCATTCTTCATGTTGACATTGGAGGCGGGACCAGCAATTTGGCAATTGCATCCAACGGTCAGGTCCTCACTACTTCGTGTATAAACGTCGGTGGTCGCCTACTCGGAATTGACAAGGACTTCAAGATTTGGAGGATAGACGGACCTACGCAATTTCTCATGAATGAAATGGGAATGAATTACAAGATTGATGATATCATCCCTGAAGAGGATGCACGAACAATTGCCCGAGAGTATGCAAAAGCATTGGTTGAGACAATGCAAGGGCCTGCAAAGAGTGTTGTTGCCAAAGAGTTGATTATGACAGATGATCTTGATTTCTCGATTCCAGTAGATGCTTACTCGTTTTCTGGTGGAGTTGCTGAGTTGTATTACGGTGGCGACCAATCCTACGATGATATCGGAGTAATGCTCGCAGAAGAAATCAGAGCATTGGTTGAAGAGCAAGGACTGACCATTGTAGAACCCGAAAACAAAATTCGAGCAACCGTTATAGGTGCTGGAGCGTTCTCTCTCTCTGTTTCCGGATCAACTACATTCTTTGACAAAGACATTGAACTTCCTGTAAGCAACATCCCTGTTCTCCCAGTTAATCTTGGGATGCAAGAATTTGCTCCAGACACCCTTAAGGCAGAAATCCAAAGAGCATTCACAACTTTTGACATTGTTGAGGGCGAGGACATCGTTGCCTTGTATTTCAAGGAATTAATCTATTCAAGACTTTATACAGGTGATGAGTGGTTAGTTCCATTTGCGAAAGCGATCGAATCAGCTTTGCCAAAATCTGTGTTAGAGAAGAAAATGATAATCCTGATCTTTGGGTATGACATCGCCAAGAGGTTGGGTCTCGCGATACGTGATGAAACCTCAATTCAGAACAACATCCTCTGTATAGATGAACTGCAACTTGAAGCAGGTGACTGGATTGACATTGGTGCGCCTCTGAAGGAAACACAAGCATTTCCTGTTACTGTGAAGAGTTTGGTGTTCAACGAAAACAAAGAACTGATGCTTTGGATTATACCTGTCGTAAACAA
>CAYMLT010000230.1:0-5671 GCA_964391265.1 uncultured archaeon | reverse complement strand
TCATTCAATATCGTGAAACCGTTACCCCTACAAATACAATTCCTACCAAAGTCTTCACCGGCTTTTTGAAAGCAAGTCACACGATGTATAAATTCGATTCCAAAACAGAAAAGGATTTTGCAATAATTCTTGAAGACAACAAGGATGTGCTGTATCCCAAGGAGGGGTCCAAATGATTAAGGGTATTGCAGGACAGATTCTATGGGTTGACCTAACAAATGGAGTTGTTGAAAAGAAGCCAACTAATGAAGAACTTCTCAGGAAATATCTCTTGGGAGCAGGGTTCCTATCGAGGATTGTATACGATATGGTACCACCAGGGACCGACCCTCTTTCACCCGATAACGTCCTAGGAATTGCAACAGGCGTACTCACTGGATCCATGTTTCCACAGGCATCAAGGCATGTTGTCGCGGGGCTCTCACCGCTCACTGATGTGTGGGGCGAAAGCCATGCGGCTGGTTTCTGGGGGCCTGAGTTGAAATTTGCAGGCTATGATGCAGTAATACTTGCAGGAGCATCGGAGAATCCAGTTTACTTGAACATCAAAGATGAAAACACTGAACTCCTTGATGCTGAAGGGTTATGGGGACGGGATGTCTTCGAAACCGATGATATCCTCAAAAAACACCACGGACACCAATGCAAGATCCTTGCGATAGGACAGGCTGGAGAAAACCTGGTAAGATTTGCAGCAATCATGAATGATAGAGACCGTGCCTCTGCAAGATCCGGGCTTGGAGCTGTCATGGGCTCAAAGAAACTCAAAGCCATCTGTGTACGTGGAACTGGAAAAATAGAGGTTGCGGATGAGGAGAACTACCTCTCAACAATGGACGAGTTCTACAGACGCATGCTTGCAAATCCCTTTACACCGGGTAGAGCCAAGTATGGAACCACAAGTCTGGTCGAACTAATGCAGCATATTGGTCGCTTACCAAGCTACAACATGAAACAGGGTGTTTTTGATGGATACGAGAAGATTAGTGGAGATGCAATAAACGCACAGTATTTCGTTAAGCCCCGATCTGATTTCAGCTGTCTTCAAAGATGTGCAAGATTTACAAAAGTCCCTTCAGGGCCCTACGCATATGTTGGAGGAGCGCCAGAATTTGAAACACAGTCATCAATGGGTTCACGTTGTGGAAATGAGAATCTAGAGTCGGTATTGTTTGGTCATCACCTATCAAACCAATATGGCATGGACACTATCTCACTTGGGGGAACAATCTCATGGGCAATGGAATGCTGGGATGAGGGACTCATAACTTCAGAAGATACTGGAGGCATAGACCTCAACTGGGGCAATCATGAATCGATTATCAAGCTCACTGAAATGATTGCAAAACGAGAAGGATTCGGAGATATTCTTGCTGAGGGCAGCTATCGTGCTGCGGAAAAAATCGGACGTGGAACCGAGCAATTCGTAATGCATGTGAAAAAGCAGGAATTTGCAGGACAGGAGCCTAGAGCCCAGAAATCAATGGGACTAGCTGCAGCAACCGCAGCCCGAGGCGCAGACCATCTATACGCATTCCCAGTACTTGATGAAGCAGGTTTTGATGAGGATATCAAAAAGAGATTCGGTGAGCAATATCTTCCTGAAATAGCGAACAAATTGGACCCTACATACAAAGGAATCATGGTGAAGGAATGTGAGGACTACATGGTCATGATTGAAAGCGTAGGACTATGCAAGTATGGTACACAGATTCCTCCAGAATTTTACTATGAAGACATCGCACTTGCGCTTAAGGTTCATACAGGACTCAACTTCACTAAAGAAGAACTACAGGAAATTGGAGAGCGAATTGTGAACCTGAATCGTTTGTTCAATGCCAGATTGGGTGTAACTAGGGCAGATGACCAGATTCCAAAACGATTGACTGATGACCCAGCACCACTGGGACCGCCAAAAGGACAGGTTGTTGAACTGGATCAGATGTTGGATGAATACTATGAGCGACGTGGGTGGGATGCACAAACCGGTCTACCCACAGAAAAGACCTTGCGCAAACTGGGGCTTGAAAAGGAGATCAATGATCTTCTCCGATAGAAACTTCATTCACAGCTGGCACATACATTCGTTACAGTGTCTTTCACGCCATCAATTTTTCTAAGAGTATCAACAACAAAGGAGCTCAATGCCTCAGGAGTCTTGAATGCACCCTTGATCAATAGATCGTATGCACCATAGATGAGGAATGCTTCTTCAACCTCTTCGAGTTCGCGGACGCTATCAAGCACATTGCGTGCTCGAACACTCTCAACTTTGGCCATTATGAATGCGAGGATCACGATATTCACCATATGACTACTAGACACTACCTATTCTCTGAGACACGCGAAGTAAAAAGCGTTCTTGTTTTCCCCAACCTTTTGTATTGAGCATTAGAACATATACTTCAGGATGAACGATACTGGTCTCCAATCAGTTTTAATGTGTCCTAAATGCGACACGATTCTCATCTTTATGTCCTATTTCAGATACGTGAACGTTAATAGGGAAGTACAGAAGCTCGCGACTACTGCCCGCAGGAGGTCAAATTCATCTTGACTGCAGCCAGCCAGAAGACATCCTCAACTACCAAATCAAAAAGAAAGGACAAGGGCTCATTTGAACCGCGTATTGTAGCCTTCTGTTGTAATTGGTGCTCTTATGCTGGAGCCGACCTAGCCGGAACTTCCAGAATGCTGATGCCTCCGAATGTTCGAATTATTCGCATCAACTGCACGGGACGAATAGACCCCCAGTTCATTCTCGATGCTCTGTATCAGGGTGCTGATGGCGTTCTTATTAGTGGATGCCATCCAGGCGATTGTCACTACACAAGTGGAAACCTAAAGTTGCGAGGCAGATTTGCACTCCTCAAGAATCTGATAGAAGAAGCAGGCGTTGACCCGGAACGAATTCATTTGCAATGGGCAAGTGCTGCAGAAGGAGATGTATTTGCACAAGGAGTGACGGGAATGGTCGAGAGGATTAAGAGAATTGGACCAAATCCTGCAAGGAAGGGCGATTAGACGATGGCAAAACGAATAGCGCTAACACAATTGTCCTCTTGTTGGGGCTGTGACCAGTCACTTGTTGACCTTCACCTCGGACTTCTCGATGTACTTCCCGAGCTTGAAATTGTATACTGGCCTGCAGTAGTCGATTACAAGCTAAAAGACCTCGAAGATTTGAAAGACAATTCAATCCATATTGGACTGGTGGAGGGGAGTTGCCGTACGAAAGAAGATAAGCATCTTCTCAAGGTCATGCGACAGAAGAGTAAGATTCTGGTGGCGTGGGGGTCATGTTCAGTATTTGGTGGTGTACAGGGTCTCGGTAATCAATGGGACATCAAAGAACTCCTAGAACGGAAGTTCATGAAAGCAGAAACTGTCACCAATCCAAGAATACCAGAGGAGAACCTACCGGGATTCACTGAAAGTATCATTCCTAATCCCGAGATTGTTCCTATGGACGTAATTTTGCCAGGCTGTCCACCCACAAGCGACAACACACTTGATGCGCTAACTGCACTTCTAACGAATCAACCTTTTGACCTTCCCACAAAAACTGTATGCGATCAATGTCCAATGGAACGTGAGGAGAAACACATCAAGCAATTCAAGCGAACACACGAGGGAAAGATAGAACCTGGGAAATGCATCTTGGACCAGGGATACCTCTGTCTGGGCTTTGCAACGATTGGACTATGCGGGGCACAATGCCCAACAGTGAACACTCCGTGCAAGGGTTGCTTTGGCCCACCACCAGCAGTCACGGACCATGGTGCTAAGATCATATCGGCACTCGGAGCTGTGGCAGAGATGGAACCTGAACAGTTGCAAGCAGCATTCCCGGACCCAATCGGTTCATTCTATTTCACTGATTATGCAGCATCATATCTATCCAAGATCAAAAGCAAAGAAAGGGGGCAGAAGAAATGACCACTGACAAGACAATTAAGATCGCCCCAGTGACCCGATTAGAAGGGCATGGCGAAGTCACGATAAAACTCAACAAAGAAGGTAAACTGAAAGACATTCAGTTCAATGTTTCATCTACTCGTTTCTTCGAGAAATTCCTGGAAGGACGCTTTGCGGAAGAGGCTCCACGAATCGCACCTAGAATCTGCGGGATATGCCCAGAGCCCCATCACCTCGCTTCAGTCAAAGCCGTAGAGGCCGCATGGGATATCACACCGCCTCCAGCCGCTGTGAAGCTGAGACGATTGCTCATCAATGCAAAGCAGTTCAGCAGTCATGCACTACACTTCTTTGCACTTGCAGCACCAGATTTTCTCGCAGGACCATTGGGGGACCCTGCAAAGAGGAATGTAGTCGCTGTCATCAAGGCACTGCCGGATGTCGGAAAGATGGCTCTTGAGATGATGCAATTCGGTCAAGAACTCTGTGCAGCAGTTGGCGGAAAGGCAATCCACCCGGTCACGGCAATCCCAGGAGGAATGCTCAACAGATTTTCAGAGGAAAAGCGAGATGCCTTCCTAAAGCGTTCAGAGGATGTTGTACAGTGGACCCTTGCAACTGTCGACCTTGCGAAGAAAGTCGTTACGGATTACTGGGACCCAATCACCAAACTTGCGGTTGTACCAACCTACTATCTGGGAATGCATAACAAGGGCGACCTTGAGATATATGACGGCAAGCTGCGAGTAATGGACCCTGAAGGAAATATTGTTGCAGACTTCAACCCAAAGGATTATCGCAAGTACTATGGTGAATACGTTTCAGACCACTCATATGCGACTCATGTTTACTACAAAGCTGAGGGGTATCCAAAGGGTATCTGGCGAGCTAACACACTAGCCAGATGCAACGTTGCAGACCAGATGGCTACACCTATTGCAAACGATGCGTTGAAAGAAATGCGCGATGCATTAGGCCGACCAATTCATGCTACATTTGCCTACCACTGGGCTCGGATTATCGAGTTAGTACAGGCAATCGAGGAGATGTCCATCCTTCTCAAAGACCCTGAAATCGTAAGCACTGACCTGAAACTCAGTGATGTGCGACCGAAGAAGGGAGATGGTGTTGGATGTGTAGAGGCCCCGCGCGGAACTCTATTACACCATTACTGGACAGATGAGAAGGGAATCATTACCAAGGTCAATATGGTTGTTGCAACAAACAACAATATTGCTGGCCTCGAACAGAGCCTGAAGGTGGCTGCTAAGCAGATATTCAACGACAAGGCTCACGAATCACTCAAACTACCAGAACCCATGATATAGAGAGAACAAACATGACTGAAGGAATTCCAGAAGGCGTCCTCAACCTCATCGAAATGGTTGTGCGATGCTACGATTGCTGACTATCATGTGCGGCTCACATGGTCGTTGTCCAAGAGGATGACGATGGTGAACTGCACGAGATCAGCAGGAAGGAATTAGTGCTGGGCGGTGGATGAAGGCTCAACCGAAACTCGGGTTGGGCTGGACGGCCCCGCAAGGGTCCGCCCGCACTTTCCTTCATTCTTTCTTTTTCCCGCATTGTTTATTAGAAAGGTATCGAAGTAAAATTGGTGGTTTTGATGCGGGCGTTTGTAACTGGTGGGACCGGTTTCCTTGGGTTCTATCTTGTACGTATACTGAATGAGAAAGAACACGATGTCACTGTTATGGTTCGTCCTACATCCAGACTTGATAATATTCAAGAT
>CAYMLT010000229.1:0-5742 GCA_964391265.1 uncultured archaeon | reverse complement strand
AACAATCGCGGATTTACGAGCTCTGGGAATTGAAGTAAAAATCATAACAGGGGACAATAAACTCGTTGCTACTCACATTGGCAAACAAATCGAGATCAAAGCCCCCCGAATAATGACGGGGGAGGATTTGAGGAAGACCGGCGATGATGCACTGATGATTAAAGCTGGTATGATAGATATTTTTGCCGAGGTCGAACCCAACCAAAAGGAGAGAGTCATTAGAGCCCTCACGAAAGCAGGAAATGTAGTAGGATATATGGGAGATGGCATTAATGATGCGCCAGCACTTCATTCTGCAGACGTTGGAATATCAGTGGACACCGCTGTCGATGTGGCAAAGGAAGCTGCGGAATTCATACTACTTGAGAAGGATCTCAATGTTTTAACTGAAGGAGTGAAAGCTGGAAGGATTACCTTTGCAAACACAATCAAATATATCATTACTACCATGAGTGCCAATTTTGGGAATATGTTCAGTATGGCCGGAGCATCTCTTATTCTACCTTTCCTGCCACTCTTGCCAAAACAAATCCTTGGCATAAATTTCATGACTGATCTTCCGGGAATGACTATTGCGTCAGATACGGTAGATGCTGAACTGGTCAACGCACCTCGTAGATGGAATTTAAAATTCATAACACGATTCATGGTCGCCTTTGGGCTTCTGAGTACGGTTTTTGATTTCATCTCCTTTGGCGTTCTATTGTATGCGGGCTCGTTCCAACCAGATATCTTTAGGACGGGGTGGTTCATGGTGTCAGTAATAACAGAGGTGATGGTCATGCTCGTCATTCGAACTCGGCGACCATTCTATCAAAGCAGACCAAGTAGGTCGCTCTTGGTTTCAAGCTTGCTCGTTCTGATAGCTGTGATTGTATTGCCATACACCATCCTTAGCGAACTGCTATCTCTAATACCACTATCTCCATTTATTCTTACTATATTGGTGGGGATTGTGGTTCTTTATCTCATTATGAATGAAGTTGCTAAAAGCGTCTTCTATCGTTATGTAGATCTATAAGAACAAGCACCACCCACACAATCGGAACTACTTTGTTCCTACTCATTGCACTAAAGACCGGACAATGCAGACAAGTATCTTTGGTATAATAGCCCAGAAGTGCAGTCTTCTTGTTGATTAACATCTTCTCAATTGTTCGAAACCAATATCTATGAAATAGAAGGCTAGGGCATAATTTGTATCAAAAAAGGAGAGGTGGGAGGGGTGATAGTGTACCACACCCTCACAGTCTCACCATAATGCTGAACCTTATCATGCAGATATGGACCCACATCTTCAGGCTCAACACGGTTGAGAGTATTACAAGATTATGACTTGATTGCTTTGTTAATTTTGGCGAGAGTCGCTGAATCAATGTCAGTCATATTATGTGTCTTTGCAGCATGTGTTGAGATGTTCTTCATCAGCTCATCCTTTGATTTTGCTGATGTTTTAAAATCGCATTTCATGCCAATATCCTTACAAGCGAATGTATGCATTTTTATCCCTATTAATTTACTATTGTTAATTCCATTTAAGGATATGCTAATGAACCCTTTTTTGGAAACAATTCGAACAAGTGTTATGTAAATTGGTGAAGTGTGATTATTCCTGCAACATCAAGGCCACTTTGTTCTTTCTCATTGGGTTAAAGCCCGAACATTAAGGATAGACATCTGTCACAGAGTAACTCAGAAGTTTTGTCTTCTCGTTGGATGATATGTTCACATTTGGAGCAAACTGGTCTAAAGCATTTGTCGCAGAGAGATAAATCAGACATTTTTTTGATACGCCCACACCCAACACAGAGATTCTTTGTACCCCTCCCTCTATGAGCAAATAGTGTTCGTACAATCGCTACTGCATCCTCTTGTTCTAGTCGTCCGGATTCAACCTCATTCTGTGCCTTCTCCTGAATCTCATCATGATTTACGTCACTCTCAATCTCAGCTCCGATGACATCCCTAATCACAGATTCAGACATCTCTGGTTTCTTCGATATTGATACTGAAATGAGGGGAAAGCAGAGAGAATTCTTGACCTTATCAATGACTACATCGAATGATCCAACAATACCAGCATCAATCAGAGATTTGAGATGATGCTCAAGAGCCGCGCGTTCAAGATTCATTTCATCCATGATGTCACCCTTATTGGCAATCCGTTTGGACAAAAGATAATTGAAAATCTTAATTCTAGTCGGATTGGAAAATGCCTTGGAAATTGCCATCACGTCGTCCATATTTCTCGTTAGAATGTAGGTAAACTATTCTTTATGTATTATTGCACAAAAGCAAAGAATCCTTTCCCCTAGTTCAGGCAATGTGTGTTTTCCTGTGTATTGATATGCGATTTTGATTAGAGGAATACATTGGACAAGGTGATTATTAGATGGCTGCTGAGAATCAGTTGGTTGTTATTGATGACTTGCATAAGGATTACAAATTGGGCGAAACTACTGTTCATGCGCTTCGTGGTGTATCGCTTCAGGTTTCGAATGGTGCCTTTGTAGCAATACTAGGACAATCAGGTTCCGGAAAGACTACACTATTGAACATGATATCTGCGCTAGATGTTCCCACCATGGGTCACGTAAGTGTGGAAGGAACAGAGATATCAGCTATGGATAGAGATGAAAGGACCCGTTTTCGAAGGAAGAAGATTGGACTAGTATTTCAATTCTATAATCTCTTTTCAACACTCACAGCCATCGAGAATGTTGAAATCGGGATTGCTCTGGATATCAAAGATAAGAAATTACTAAGGGAAAGAGCAACGCGCTATCTAGACCTTGTCGGAATACTCGATAAAGCAGACAATTATCCATCCCAGATGAGTGGAGGCGAGCAGCAACGGGTAGCAATAGCTAGAGGGCTTGCAAAAGAACCGCCTATTCTTGTTCTGGATGAACCGACAGGCAATCTTGACGCGGAAACCTCAGAAGTGATCTGGAACCTGTTGAAAAGTATCAATGAAACAACAGGCACAACCATTATTGCTGTGACTCACCAAACATCGGTATCAAATGTAGCAGACCGTTCAATCTACCTTCGATCGGGAAAAGTTTACGGTATCTCTGAACATGAAGAGGAGGAATAGAATTGGCAGGCACCCTCCTTCGAAAGACGAGGAAGGAGATTTTCAGTCAGAGAGGGAAAGTCTTCAGCAGTATGATGCTTGTGTTCATTGCCGTACTAAGCTTAGTTATGTTTTCGTCAATGATGCCAATGATGCGAGCCACGATTGATAATACATACAAGATATACGCCGCCCCGGATATGATGGCAGTTGCATATTCGGTACCACGTGATCACATCACGGATATAAGAAACATCGAGGGAGTAGAGGCGTTTACAAGTCGATATCATGTCTTTGGAGGAATAACATATTCTGATGAGGAGAATTCTGCCGACTTGTACGGTTTGGACCCCACCTCGCCACCGGATGTGTTCAAGCTTCTTTTGGATCAGGGAAACTACCTGAATCCAACAGACAATACTTCTGCGCTCATTGAGAAATCATTTGCTGAAGCACATGGTATTGAATTAGGATCATCTTTCACCATGTCGGTCTTCGGCAAGCAGTTCGAACTGAAAATCGTGGGCATTGTGGTTTCCCTTGAACATCTATTTCCGCACAGAAATCCAAAACAGCTTATCTATGGACCGTCACGAGCCTCATTCGTGTCGGTAGCACCGGTATGGCTAGATATGTCGGTTCTTCAGGAACTCTCTTACACAGGTGTGGGAGAGAAAGATGTAGTCAATGAAATACTTGTGAAGTTCGATGAAGGAGTGGATAGTGATGTCGTTTCTGAGAAGGTTCTCGATGTAATCAGCCCGTATCCACTTGTGAGTACCTTAGATACCGCAGATTTGAGAAGTGCCGAACTTCAACGATTTGATATTGCAGATGATTTCATTGTTCTATTTGCAGGCATCATCTTTGCCGTGGCGGCATTTGTGATATATTCAACTGTGAAGAGAATAGTTGAATCTAACTCACGGCAGATTGGAATTACGAAATCTTTGGGCTATACAACATCAGAAATTCAGAAATCCTATCACTTGGTACTGAGTGGATTCGCAATTCTAGCCACACTACTTGCTTTGCCACTTGCGGAACCAGGAGGCCGCGCAGTATTACAAAGCTTCGCCACACAGTATTCAATGGAGATTCAACTTGGTGCAACGGATCCGAGTATATACCTAATAGCACTAATTGCCGGCCCTCTCACAGTTCTTTTGTCAGCCTATTTTCCAATACGAAGAATTTCCGGATATGAACCGATTCGAGCTATTCGAGGAGGGATGATGGAAAAGGGATTCGTGGGAGAAACATTACTTGAGAGAATCGGAAAGAGAATAGGTATTCGAGGATATGGTTTCAAATTCGTAGTTCGAGGAATGTCTCTCAATAAAGCGAGGGTAGGTTTTATGATAATAGGAATCACACTTGCCGCGTCTGTAGCTTCCGTAGGGAACATCATGGTAACTGGTTTCAATCAAAGCATCAATGTGTATATGGAACAGAATGAACACTGGGATATGCTAGTTGATTTCAAACAGCCATTGAACTCATCTCAGGTCGAGAGCTTAATTGCGCAAGTTAGTGATGTCGTCAGTTACGAGCCATACCTGAAATTGGTGGCAAATGCGGTCATCTCTGATAAGCCACGAATCATCAGTCTTCTAGCCCTTAACCCTTCAGGGAGATTACATGAGTTCAACTTGGAGTCGGGGCGAAATATCGAAAACGCTCAGGAGGTTCTTGTGGATGTATCAGTTTCGGAGATGCTGGGAGTTGGTCAGGATGATACCATCAATTTCACGATTGGTGATACATCAAGAGTCTTCGAAATTGTCGGAGTGGTCAGTTCACCTATGAATGTCTTCTATATCTCTATGAACGAGATAAGTGAGATTTTAGGAATGGAGATGACAAGCGGGCTCTTTGTGAAAACGACCCAAGGGGTGGATACGAATGTTATAGCTGATTCGATTTTCAGTCTGGATGAAGTAGAGGATGCTATGACTATCTCGGAAGCAACGAGCGGCGTACTCAGTGAAGAACAAGGAACGCTCATAGCAATTGGGATGGCTGCGATGGCTATGGTATTGCTGGTAGCTGTGATTTGGAACATCGTTTCGATAAGCGTAGGGGAAAAGATACCCGAACTTGCCCAGCTAGAGGCCATCGGCTGGCCCAGGAATACACTCACTCGGTTATTGTTTATCGAATTGACAATAGTCAGTGCATTTGGTATACTACTTTCTATCCCCGTTGGTCAGGTCATGTCATCATTGTTCGATGGATTCATGAAATCATTCATACCATTCTATGTTGCTTCATTCGATATAATCGGGTTCCTTGCTGTAGCGACAATAACTGTGATCACTACATTCGTCGCATCAATCCCATCCGTGATAAAACTCCGACGAATCGTTGTGGATAGAGTAATCCGCGAACGTTTGATGACCTGAGTTCTAGGACAGGAAATATGAGATTTCTTGGTTCAGAGTGGATGTTTATGGAATACTTCATTACAAGTCAGATATGAAGTAAGAAAAAACACGCATCAGGCCGACAGAACACATATAATTTGGATGACCGCCCAATGTAGTTTATGATGCAATTTGAAAATCCGGATGATTCTGATGCTGAACTTTTTCATAACTATTGAAGCACAATGTATGAGTGATGGAGTAATACAGGCTGAATCGCAGACAAAAAAAATGGAC
>CAYMLT010000228.1:0-5754 GCA_964391265.1 uncultured archaeon | reverse complement strand
TTCTTTGTGACTATAGTTTGTTACTTTCGGGGACCACTCCGCCTTGACAATGTACTTTCAGAAGGAAAAACAGCCAGAGAAAAGGTAACAATTTGACACATCCTATGATTATGGTGACCTAGACACAAGTCCCGTCGATAAACACGTGACCTGAATGAGATGATACCATTGGGACGTACCGCACGAACATTTCGTAATGCAGTGGATATTGAAGAAACAAGATGGAGACCCTTCAAACGTACCCTGAAACCCCCCCAAAGAGAGAACCTTGATCGCATCTTCAACTATGCAAGAACCTGTGCAGATGCCGGTACCATGATGACCACCCCAAGAGTGACAGAGGTGGTCCTAATCTCTACAATGATTGAGATGCTTCAGGAACTGCAGGATCTTAGAGAGAAGGTAGCGCAGTTCGGGGAGAAAAAGTGACACCTATGACACACACAGGTTGGTTCATTGATGCCACGGTGAACAATGAACAGCGGTCTCTCACACTATGGATTAAGGTTGATGAAAAGACACAGGGATATACATACTACGAGTTCCATCCAAGTCTCTTTGTAAGGACTAGTGCACTTGATAGTCAGGAATGGCCCGAGCGTAGCCTGATTGAATCAATTGCAAACCACCCAGACGTTGTCAGTGTGGATGTCAAGCGGAAGTACACAAGCGTCTATGATGAAGAGCCTAGGCGTGTCCTCGAAGTCCTCACAGAAATCGGAACACAGAGAGAGGTTGCAGAAGCACTCGAGCGACTTCCTGATTCTACTGTATTCCATGCAGATATTGACCCTGTACAGCAATTCTTCATAGCTCGTGAAATATTCCCATTTGGGCGAGTGAATTTTGCTCTGAACGATGGAGTAGTGGCGGCTATAACTTGCATTGACAGTCGGGAGGATGCTGAATATGACACACCAGAACTCACAGAAATGGGAATAGAGGTCCTGATTGAGTCAGAAGGATTGTTTCCACAACTCAGCGATCCCATACATCATATTGAGGTCTACAACCAAAACCAAATCATTCGAATAGAAAGTGAGAACGAGAGAGATATTCTGTTAGACCTACAGAAACAGATTGACCGCATCGACCCAGATGTGATTGTTACCAGAGGTGGTGACGACCAACTCTTCAGATACTTGACATTACGAGCAAGAATCAATGATGTTGAACTGATCTTCTCCCGAAATGGAAAGAAATTGGATGTGACGCATAAAGAGCCCAATTCGTTTTGGCAATACAATCAGATTGTTTACAAATCAGGCAACCAAGTAATGTTTGACGGGCGCCTGCATATCGACAGAAAGGAGAGTCTTTACTATTCCCCGTCGGGAATGGAAGGAGTTATCGAGGGTTGCAGATTGGCATTTTCCCGTCCGCAAAGAGTGGCACGGATGTCAATAGGTAGTGTGAATGCTGCAGTTCAATACTACACAGCTCATAAAATGGACATACTAATTCCACCAGTGAAACGAAATCCAGAGTATCTGAAGACGGTAAACGAGTTAGCAACCATTGATAGAGGCGGATTGATATTCCAGCCACGCCCAGATATCTATGAAAATGTTGCAGAAGTAGACTTTGCATCAATGTATCCCACATTAATGGTAACACGAAACATTAGTCCTGAAACCATATGTACCAGAACCCAGTGTCCGTATGATTATAGATACTGCGTCGATATTCCAGGGGTTAGTTTTAGAATATGCAATCACAAACAGGGAATCATATCTAAATCTCTTGAAATAGTGGTAAGAAAAAGGAACGCGTTCAAAGAATTGATTCTTCGTGGTAGTGATACAACGAAATACGCACTCAAACAGAACACTCTCAAAGGAGTGCTGGTATCCTGCTTTGGGTATCTAGGTTTCAAAAACGCAAAGTTTGGACGGGTAGAAGCCCACACCGCTGTCTGTGCATTTGCGAGAGAGGTACTTCTCAGAGCTCAGGAAATCGGAGAAGAAATGGGGCTCGAAACAATACACGGAATTGTCGACTCACTTTGGGTCACATCGAAAGAGAAAATGGAACACAATAGACTCCAAGAGTTTTGTAAGAGGGTAAGTGAAGCTGTCGACATTGACATGTCACTAAAGGGGGTCTACAAGTGGCTGGTAGTGCCTTCGTCAAGACTACATCCTTCAATTGCTCCCTTGAACCGCTATTTTGGAGTGTTCCAAAATGGGGGAATAAAGACTAGGGGAATTGAAACAAGACGCAGGGACACATGTTTCTATGTGGGGGACTGCCAGAAGGAGATGCTGAAGGTATTGGCCAAGGCCAATAACAAGGAGGAATTCATCGAAAGGATTCCCGAAACATATGCAGTATGCCAAGACTTCGTTGATAATCTGAAGGAGGAAAATGTCGATCTTAGAGACCTAGTACTGCATTCTCGACTCACTAGAGAACCTAATGAATATCTTGCAACATCTAGAGCCGCAGTAGTTGCAAAGCAACTTGTAAAGGCCGGAAAAGAGCTTCATGCAGGGCAGAGAGTAAAATACATCATGGTAGACTCGGATTCACCAAGTCCATTCAGACGAGTAAAAGCACTCGAGTTATTCGATGAGTCAACGAAATATGATCCTCAAGCATACACAGATCTATGCATTAGAGCCTTCGAGAATTTAATACCTGCACAATATTTGGACCCCTCAATAACCAAATCGGACAGAAGATACATTGAATGCAAGTTGACGTGAAAAGACTATTCAGTTACTGCACGGGCTTGCATTGCAACTCGTGGTTTAAGCTCACGTACTGGAATACCTGTTTCCTTAGCAACCTTGCTAAGATCGTCAGCCTCTGGCTTGATATTCACAATGCTCCCATCTGCGCCCCTCGAAACTTTCACGCGGACCATATAGTCCTTATCATCAATTTCAAGGCTACAAACAACTGTTTCTCGAGCTGCCTTTAGTCGACTCCATTCTGAATAACGAATGCCAAGCGTTCCCAGATGACGAATCATCAATTCTGCAACACTCTTGAAACCTGCTTTGGCGGCAATTACTTTGACCAAGAAACATGGACGATTTTTCTTCCCGTATGCAGGAATCATAATAACATCATACGCTAGACCTTCAGATAGGAGGACATCGAAAAGATTGCCCATTACCTCTCCGTCGACGTCGTCAACGTTTGCTTCAATAACAATAACTTCGTCAGCATTCCAATCGTCAAGCATCTCGGCTCTCTCCTTCGTTGTCATTTTTCTTTTCATTGGCGGGGGTGTCTTTGGTGTTTCTTCCATCTTGGGCGGTTCAGATTTCTTCATAGGAGAAGTGGTTCCTTCCTTGGTTTCTATGACGCCCAGTGAGAGTTTTACAGCATTGGGAAGATCACCAAGGTCGTGGGAGCCAAAACCAAATCCTTGTTTCTCAAGAATGAATTCTTCAGTAGAATCTACGAATTGACGGGCCATTGTAACAAGAAGGGCAGCACCGGTTGGAGTTAAGACCTCCGTCCTTGCATCGCCAGTATGAATCAGCATATCATGTTCAACGATGATCTCAGACACAGCCGGAACCGGAACTTCCAGTTCTCCATGTTCCGTATTGACAGTGCCACTCCCTACTGCAACTTTAGTACAGACTATGTCAACATTCCCAAGAAAATCTGCTTTTTCAAGAAGATAAGCTGTACCGACTAAATCGAGAATCGTATCTACGGAACCTGTTTCATGAAGTTCAAGATCTTTTATCGGGATATCATGAGCTCTGGATTCCGCTTTAAGAATCTCATTGAATGCGTCTTTCGCAAATTTTGTAGCTTTCTTAGATAATTCCAGCTCCTCGGAAATAGAATCAATAATACCATGAAGAGAATCAGGACTAAATCTAACAGTCTTATCCATTGAGATTTGAAGTCGTTTTCCAGAAATTCCTTTGTGGGTTTCTTGAATAACTTTCACTCTGATAGCTGGATCATATATGAGAAGACTTGCAGCTACAGGAACAATTGCATCACTATCCCCAATTAGATCCAATAGAGCTGAGATAATCATATCTCCTGATGCACCTGCTACTGAAGCATCGATTAGAAGCGTCTTGTTCAATCCAGCTAAACTCCGTTTGTAAATGCCTTCACGCTCGATGAATCCCAACGCCCCTTTTCTTTCTTTCGAGCATGAATACTCCGCAGGTGATCTTGGTAAACACTTCTCATTAGTTATCTTTGCGCCATTGATCGAATATTGCCATGTACATACATTCCTTTGGAGATATCCACATCGCTGAGGAATCATAAGACTCGTTCGACATTTGAACTGGTGCATCTCGAATCAGAGCTGCTGGTACTGATTCATCGGACTCGCCCATAACAGCAGTGCAAGCAGAAGAAAGATTATCGGCAATTGCACGACGCGTAATACGCAGTATGTTCCCGAACAAGTCAATTCTACCTCGATCATCCGCAACAGGAATAAATCCTGCTACGCCAAGTGCCATGCCAATATTCCCGAGACGCAACGGCTGAGTTCTACTATCAATGATGAGAACTCCAATATTAACTCCTAGCTTTTCTTTTGCCTGATTGCGTATGCGGTTGGCACTTGCCTTCGGATTCTTGGGTAATAGCGATGCGTATCCTTGAGGGATATTGGACTTGTCTACACCTGCATTGGCCATGAGTGTGTTATTTTTAATTGTAAGGAGTACATGTGGTATACCTCCCAATATCTCATCGGCTTCATCAAGAACTAATTGCGCCACTTCAGGCAACATTGAATGCTGTGTTGCGAGTTTGATGGCCTCTTTTGAGGGATGTATTTCGGAGAGAAGCACATATTGACCTTCGGTTGTTCCCAGAGGCGTTTCTGCAATTCCTAGAATATCCCCATCTTCCAGAGTGTATCCTATTTCTGAGAGACCCTCGATCAAGACGTCAAGAATGTCGTCTTCCCGAGTGATAATCCGAGTTTTAATAGGGACTACAAGCATTGCGCTCACATTGAAGGAAATGATGCGGTTTCAACATAAACACTTCTCATTATTACCGAAGCATCAGGATTCATCTTTACGTTGCAGTTTCATCCTAGATCCCATGATGCATCTATCGCCCTTCCGGCCACCCATAGGAAACTCGCGTGTCCCCATTGAATTCATGCAGCGAGCTGCAACTGCAGCACCCATAGCGAGCCCATCTTCAACAAAAACAAGCTGATGGTGGTCAACCCAGAGGGATTCATCTCTTCTGGTGAGTGTCGAAGCGATGATATCGGGTTTGAGTCCTGTTGTTATCGATCTTCCCGTGAGTCCAAGAGAAGTGTTATCCAGAATTAAATCATGCTGCTCAGCAAGAGATACCAATCTATTCACCAGACGAGCCTGAACCAAATCCAATGTTCGGTATAACCCATCAAGCTGGTATCCTAGATAGACTTTACGACCTATTTTTTCAAGGGCTGGAAGATTTGAACCATTCTTTCCAGCGTCAATGCCCATAAGGACGACACCAGATTCTTCAGCAGCTTGTGGGTCTACAGGCACAGTTCCAAATCGAGTGATTCCTTTCTCGATGGTTTCTACTCGAATCAAACGATGGGCCGCATCAACTAGTCCAGTATCAATTTCTGTATCCTTTGCAGCCCTAAGCTTTGGAAGGTCCAAAGCTGTTCCATTTTCCACTCTAACGCTACCAGATCCTCGTACAATGGCATCTGAAATAGCTCCAGCAAGACCTGCAAAGGAACCAATTGTATTGGCATATGGATGAGATTCATCGGTTACTCTGCCAGCCAATGTTGTA
>CAYMLT010000227.1:0-5756 GCA_964391265.1 uncultured archaeon | reverse complement strand
GGTCATGGGGCCATACATACCTGCTATGATTGCTATTTTTGCGATAATTCCTACATCTATGATTTCTGCAAATGCATTAGTGGGAGAGAGAGAAATGAATACTCTAGAACCCCTGCTCTGCACACCATTAACAGACCGTGAACTTCTATGGGGGAAGACTCTGGCAAGTGCGATTCCAAGCCTACTGATTCTCATATCGAGCACAGTTATCACCACGATATCATCTTTGGTCATCTTTGCGGTGATGGGTTTTCCATTAATGCTGGTACCTGATATCGCCGGCTACTTCATGCTATTCACATCTGTTCCCCTCATGATTTTTGCAATGGTTGCAGTGATGATCATTGTCAGCGGGAGAGTCACAAGAGTGTATGAGGCATATCAAACTACAAGTGGTGTGATAATGGTGTTCATTCTGCCGATGGTATTACCATTTTTCGGAATGGAATCAGGGAATGTAGAAGAATGGGTATGGATATCAAACTTCATCATATTGATTCTGGCAGCATTGATATTTGCAATCAGCTGGACTATTGCCTTTAAGTTATTCAATAGAGACAAACTTGTATCAATGGTATAGAAGAAAAGGGCGCTATGCCCTTTCTCTTTCTTTTTTTATTCTATCTTTTTCAAGCCTTTCGGGTAACGTATAGCAAGACTGCGGTAAATACGCTTGAACTCAGCAAGCTCCTCTCGATGATGTTCCTGAATTTCCCCGATTATCTTTGCAGGAACTCCGACAACAATGCTTTCTCTAGGGACCTCGAACCTCGAGCGAACAACAGCACCTTCTCCAACAATAGCCCATTCTCCAACAACAGAATAATCCGATACGATGGCACCCATACCGATTACGGCTTCATCCTTTACAATCGCATTGTGAATGATACACCCATGTCCTAGAGTGACATTGCTTCCAATTGTAGTCGATTTGTTCGGGCGAGCGTGGATAATTACATTATCTTGAATACTAGTTCCATCGCCAACAGTAATGGTTCCATAATCTCCTTTTACAACAGCACCAGGAGCGATATAGCATTCCTCCCCAATCGTTACATCACCAATCACGGATGCTGTTTGACTTACATAGGTGTTCTTCCCGATGTGGGGTATTCGCCCTTCAAATTCGTATACGGTCATTGATATGCACCATTTGTAGAATATACTCATTAGGATATTAGGCTGTCCGTGCAATTAAATTGACGCTGGAGCAATAAATGGATGCCCCCGAAATATTAAAGGCCGACCGTTACTGATGTGCCATAGTGGACCGATGCATATAATGAGGTGTGGTGCTTGACCCCAAGCAGAAATGATTCAACAGATAATGTCCCTGTATTTCCAATACTACGAGGTGAATCCGTAGGCGAAGCAGGAGAGTTTAGCGGTATTGTGGTACTAATCCTAAATCCAGAGGATTTGCAAAGAGAATGGAAATCCGATTCGATTGCAGTTCTACATCATGACCTTGAGCCGCACTTTGTTAGTAACCCGGGAGATCTTGACCACCTCATGAGCAATGTTTCTGCAGTCCTGGCAGAGTTTGGAGACTCGGTTAGTGAGTTTGCAGCAGCGGCGTACCATCGTGAGGCTATAGCAGTCGTGAAAGTTTCAGATGCGTGTCATGTTCTTGAGGATGGTATGCATATACGAATCTTCGCATACGAGAATAATGGTGACGTGTTCTTCATAGACTAAATCATCGGTTCATTATTGCTCACAAGATTAATTATGGCGACATGATTCTACCATTTGCGATATTATCCGGGGTGCGCTTCAGATTATGGAGAAACAGATTCTATTCGATTGGTCTGGAGTGTATGTACAAGATTACAAAACATTAATTCTGAGCATTCCAATGTTTCTCACTTACGCAGTTATTCTCAACTTCATTTGTATGTATGATAATTCCATAATCGCAGGTATGCTGCTCCTTTTCCTCCAGCTTGTTGTTGGAATGTCACTAACGCGAATATATCATCAGCTTGGAAATAAAGCAAAATCTAAGCTCACATTACTAGACCCTTCAAAATTGTCTTCTAAATGGACAATAATTAGGAGAGAAATCCATGCAGTCAATATCGCTGGAATATTCGAGAAATTCCTCTTTTCAATATCACATGCAGACAAAAAGTCTACTGATGATGTAAATGATATTGCATGGTTCCTTGTTGCCGTATGGGCAATGGTAAGTACGTTGTTATTCTTAACTTGGGAAGCTTCCGTTTCAGTCTGTTTGGCATCTGTAGGTTTTCTGATGGCCGTGTGTATTATTATATATTATGAGGGATACAAAGGACTGGCGAATGGGTATTTTGAAGATGACATAGACCATCTGGAATACCATATCCTTTCTAGGCTAGAGAGTCTCGTTTCTTTGCACCCAAGTACGCGTTCATTCGTTTCTTGGAAAGTAAAAAGGGGAAAGATAGTTTTGAATGACTTCTGTGTTTCAATTAAAATAGAGAATTCATCAAATACGGCTTTCCGATATTATCTTGGTATTCCATCTGAAGACAAAGAACGAATCATCATTGAACGTGGAAACATATCGATGGAAACCATAAGGAGAGAATTACAAGAACTACTTTCAGAGGAATCCGTTTGGAAACTATCTCAAACGGCGGATAACTCCATTGAGATTATGAACATCAAGGATAAGTTCGACCTTAGCAAACGAGGGGCATTTGTACGTACTCCCGAAGAACCATTGTATCTGATTAAATTAGTTCAATCACTTATTGACATCTTCCAATCCTAAGGCACCAAGAGCGATATCCATAAGTGTTCTCATAAATGTAGAGAATTTGTAGAAACTAAAGAGTGACCGCTTAATGAAAGTCAAGATGAAAGTTGAATCGAAGTGGCTTCAAGTAGAACGTAAAAGTATGGAGAAAATGAAAAGAGATTATGAAGTGTGGGAGTCCGAGACCCTGAGCAAAGCAAAGGGTGCCAAGGACCTTCGCTCACTGAGAGAAGTGTTCTACGAGTTAGGCGATAGATGGGAGTGGAATCAAGCTACTGGGGCATGGCTTGAAGGCGGACAGCCTCTTGACACGGTCGGGTTCATTCTACGGATGCCAGGATTTCATCCACGCAAGGAACGATATGTTGTGTATGGAGTAATGGCCTACAGTAAAGGACTTACAGATCAATTTGACCATCTTGGGGATAAAGAACGAATCATTATTGAGCGTGATACCGATTCCGGCAAAATGCTATGTTGGAGTACAACTGGACATGGGGCAATGGATTTGGTCCCAATGGACCTCAGCGCATTTGAATCCATTGAAGATATTTTAGAAAATTGCTACTTGGTAGCACAGCCAGGAGACCATGCATTACGACTTGAGATACCCAGAGAAAGAGCAAGCAAATTCGATATTGCTCAGCGAATGTGGACGATTTCATCAGGGGGAATTGACTATAGCTCAAAGAATATTGAAGTTCTCAGTGCCACAGATATTGAGGAACGATTAGATTTCAGATTCTACAGATATGCACAATCTGTAATCGAAGTGGAGAGGGTGTGGTCCGAATTAAGTGGGGGATTAGTAGAAAGAGCAAAAGAAAAAGTGCTTGATAAAATTCCCGATCACATAGAAAATAGGATGAGGGTGGCCCTGAAGCATGTGGAGGGGCTCTTACATATTCTTTGGTTCAAACCTGCAATAGAAGGGCTAAATCCTGCCCGAAGGTTATATGATGATATGAAGTCCGAACCGATTCCAACAGATATTGAAAACACAATACTCCCGTACCTTGGTGAACTGGTGTATGCACTCAATGACATCATCGAGAAAGCCAAGTATATAAAATGGAAGAGTGTTATGGATAAGAAATCATTCGAAGAGAGTGATGCTTTCGAGGGTCTGGACCTCTCAAATATGGCAAAGGAAGCATTTGCTGTTGCGCTTGAAGATATACTGCAGGAACATACTTTATCATACGTTGGATATCCCGAGAGAGGGACAATGGTTGATAAAGCGATGAGGATTGTATTCGGAATCGTTGTTCTACCAATGCGGCTCGTATCGACTTTTGTAAAGTCCGCTAGAGCCTATGCAAGAATTCCCGAGAGATTCAGAAGGAAGAAGGAAGATGAAATGTTATCGGACTCGATAGAAGATGAACCTCAAGACCTCGACGAAAATATATGAAGAAGATCAAGAGGGGTTTCGAGAACCAATGTTTCCGCGGGAGCCTTGGTCCCTTCATTCGGGTTTGCCCAGGTAAGAAGGATTGACCTCATATCGCACCTTTTTGCTGCTTCAACATCTGTATTCACATTATCACCAACATAGGCACACTTCAGTGGGTTGATTCCCATTTCCTTCGCCGCCAAAAGCAGCGTATAGGGACTGGGTTTCGCATATCCAATTACTCCTGACCATTGTACGGTTTCAAATAGATCCAATATCTCGGCCCGTTCTAGAAGAGAATGTGGATTGTCATGCCTTCCTGTGCAGATACCCATTCGATATCCCTGACTATGAAGCTCGTTGAGGGTTTCCAGTGAGTCACTTCTGAAGAACTCGTAATCACCATCTCTGATTTCATACTTGAAATCTCTCTCGATCTTCAGAATGAGTTCATCAGAGAGGCCTATGATTCCGAGATGCTCAAGCATCACTCTGTCAAAAGGTAGCCAATCCTCTTCGCTTCCACCCCACAGAGGATCAACATTATTCTCCAGCTGGAATTTTTTCATCTCCGTATCAGAAGCTATGAACGCGGATTCTATTTTATCGTCACTGTAGATACTCAAGTCGATATCATTTTCCTTACATATTCGTTCTACAACAGAGGGAATAGTTTCCTTAACTGCAGTAAGTGTATGGTGTAAGTCGAAAAGAATAACGTCCGTATTCATGACAATCAACACTATGTCGGATGAGATAGTACATTTCAATTATGGATTACTTACAAGAGTTTTCATATATCGTATTGTACTACGTCGATACCTTCAAGAATGAATGCCCATCGCAAGCAGTAAGGATTCTCGGAGTACTGGATTATGAAGAAGATTGCTATCCTAGGAAATGGAGTTGCTGCTGTGACTGCAATCCGGGAAATCAGGCGCTTAGATGAAGAGGTTCCCATTGATGTTTACACTGATGAGAAGTATCCATACTATCCAAGACCAAAGCTTATTGACTTCATTCGTGGCGACATGGACGAAAAACAGGTCATTCAATATAATACTGATTGGTATGAGAACAAAAGAGTCAATCTTCACTTGGGGGAATCGGTGTATGATATTATTCCGGCATCGAGAAGTGTTTTGACAGAGAAAGAAACCTACATTGGATATGACAGAATTCTATTGGCTGTGGGGAGTCATCCTTTCGTTCCTCCTATACATGGAACAGAGAAAAAGAATGTCCATGTTCTCAGGACACTTGATGATGCCAAGGACATAAAAGAAGCAATAAAAGGCTCAGGCCGAGAAATCATTATTGGAGGAGGAATTTTAGGGATAGAGATTGCTGGAGCAATTAGAAGAGCCGGTGGTGAACCAATTGTGATCTCCAACATTGGGACACTGCTTCCTGCTCAATTGGACCAAGGCGCAAGTAATATCCTCATGAATCATCTTCAGAAGATGGGTATGTCGGTTCTATTGGGCTTTAACTGCAAACAAGTCCAAGGCCACGAGATGGCTACAGGAGTTGTATCGACAGAGGGGGATAAAGTGAAAGGTGACCTCGTTGTGATAGCAACAGGAATTAAGGCCAATACAAAATTAGCTCTTG
>CAYMLT010000226.1:4396-5761 GCA_964391265.1 uncultured archaeon | reverse complement strand
TCCTCCACTCTGTTTTTCATTATAACCGACTCCTTGGCGGATTAACGGCGCTTCCGTCCGCGGGTCGCCACGGAAACGCGTAGTGCCTCCAGCTACAAATGACGAACTCGAACGAAGTTTGGTCTGGCTATTCCGAAGGTTTATTGAAAATAGCGGCCAAGTCCGGTCGTGATGTCTTCTTCCGACTGAAGCCCGGATGCGGCCGAAACCAATTTCCCCTGAAAATAATACACCGTAAACGGCAGACTCATGAACGAGGCGCATTCTTTCAGATTCTTGATTCCTGTCGCTGCCGGAGAATCAAAATCCACATCCCGAAAACTCACCTGCGGATAGCGGCTTTCCAACCGCTCCATGGCCCGGTACACGGGAATGCACATGGGTCCCATCCGGCCGCAACAGATCATGACGCAGGCGTTTTCTTTGATCGTCCGGGCCACGTCCTCCGAACTTGTGAGATGCGTCAGATGTGTATCAAGCATAATTCCCTCCTTTGCTGCAATCAGCCATCTATCATTAACTCCACACCCCCCCGATTAACAATATGACGCCAAAGATGACAATAACCGCGGCTCCCGCTACATGAAGGACCGCCGTCAATGGCTTCATGATCTTTTTCCTCTTGGCCAGTATTGTCATCGACCCTTTTCTCATTCCCAGGGCCGCCAACCCCACCAGCGAAATAGTAGCGGCCATTCCGATGGACATGGCGGCCGCCAGACAGATTCCCAACCAGAACGCGTTGATGGAAAGGGAAAATATCAAAATAAGAACGGCGCCCTCGCAGGGAACCATCCCCATAAGAATTGCGGGAATGACCAGGTCCTTTGTTTTGCCGGCCGGCACCGGGCGCACCTCTTCCGCCGACGCGGTGTTCTCCCCGCGGGGGCGCCGCAGACGAAGGACGGCCCTGACGAGCATCACCAACCCCATGCCCGCGATAAGCCCGTAGCTTACGAGCGTGATGACCCTTTTGGGCTCACCGCCATAGACCTGATATGAATTGTTCAAAATAAGGTATAGCGTAGTCACCAGCGCCACGGCCGAAAGCGTATGAATCACCGCCACGCCCACGCCGAGCAGCACCCCCTGTCCGGCCCTTAGGGGATGAGCCAACACATATGAGGCCACGATGACTTTACCATGACCGGGGCCCAGGGCGTGCACCGCGCCGTAGACGAAGGTGAGGACCAGGAGAATGAAAAGCACACCGGTGTTCCCTTCTTGACCAACCAACAAAGAGAGTTCGACCAGGCGCGCGTTCAGATCCCGTTGTACACCGGCCACGCCTTCCCCCAGGGCCTGAAACAACCCGGGCGCCGCCTGCGTTTTCAACTCCTCCGTCCGGCCTCCTCCTGAAAAAAA
>CAYMLT010000226.1:0-4296 GCA_964391265.1 uncultured archaeon | reverse complement strand
ACCCGGGCGCCGCCTGCGTTTTCAACTCCTCCGTCCGGCCTCCTCCTGAAAAAAAAGGATTGTCCTGGGCCGCGCCGAGACGCGCCAGCAGAAGTATCGCCACCACCGCCATTACGACTTTTTTATTCATTCGCCCCGTCCGTCAACATGAAGGTGAGATGAACCACAAGCGGAACGATCGTCCCGCCCCAATAGGCGTGCTTCTTATCCTTCACCATCTTCCAGGAAGCGCAGATACGGTCGTCCGTTTCCACACGGACGGGATCGGCTTTATCGTAGGTGACATCACAGAAATAGGTGCTGTCAAAGCACCCGACCCGCACTGTCCTTTTGGCCTTTCCCGCCGCCACGGTCAACGGCACAACAAAGCGGTACACAACTTTCCGACCCTGAATCTCCGCTCGGAAATCATTGACCGTGTAAATTTTCATCCGGTCACCGCCCGAATCAACAAAGAGGAAGTAATTATAGTTACTCAAGTTCGAAAACGCGTTTTGCTGAACCATTTTGATTTCGTTTTCATCAAAACGGTTGTTCCGGTTGCGGTCGTTCTCCATGATAACCGGGGCGCTGAACATTTCATCAAAGGCCCATGTCACGTGCAGACCCTCCAGGCGTCCGCCGGCGAACTTAAAGCCGAGAGAGGTTTTAATAAACACATGTGGATGCGCGAACCCTGTCGGTACGGTCGTGCAGAAAAGACTGCAAAATATGAAAAGCAATTGCCTTATTCTCACTTGCTATCGTCCTTCCGCCGGGGGATGGGCAACGCCGAAGTCGATCCGTACATTTTTGCCAAGGAGAGCGGGAAAATACATATTGATAATGGTTTTCATTTTTATTACATTAAACCAATCGTCCGCCTCCGTCAACAATACGGCATACCGTTACGCCAAACCGCCGGAGACGGACAATCAGAACCGACAGGAGTTTTCCCGGCATGACGACACCCATAACGCCCTTTGAGCGTCTTTCACGCGCGCCCGTCAATGTCGGTCGCCTGAACGACCCGACCGGAGCCGCCTGGATCAAGGGCCTCTGCGGCGATACAATGGAAATCTACCTTGTCATCGAGGGAGACCTGATCAGGGAGGCGCTTTTTCACACCGACGGGTGCGCGGCCACACACGCCTGCGGATCACTGGTCACCGAAACGGCCAAAGGCAAGACTGTTGACGCGGCGCTCGACATATCTCCCAGGCAGATCATCGACGGACTGGCCGGCCTGCCGGAGGACCACCGGCACTGCGCCATCCTGGCGGTGAGTACATTGCACAAGGCAATCGCTGATTACTTACTTCAATCTTGAAAGGAACACAATGGAACGAACAGCCGAACAAATGGAGCAAGACCGCCGGCTTGAGGAAAACCTGGGACGCATCAAGCACACGATCATCGTCTTGAGCGGAAAAGGCGGCGTGGGCAAAACCACGGTCTCCATAAACCTGGCCTACGGCCTGGCGCTCAAGGGATACACCGTCGGCATCATGGACATCGACCTGCACGGCCCCAACATCGCCAAGATGCTGGGCGTGGAGGGGGAACAACTGGTGAGTGGTCCGGAAGGCCTGGAGCCGTTTCCCGTATTGCCCAACCTGAAGGCGATCAGCATCGCCCTGCTCATGGAAGACAATGACAGCCCCATCATCTGGCGGGGGCCGATGAAGATGGGCGCCATCAAGCAGTTCCTGAGCGACGTGCATTGGGGCGAACTGGACTACCTGATCATCGACTCGCCCCCCGGTACGGGCGACGAGCCCTTGAGCGCCTGCCAGCTCATCCCCAACGCCACCGGCGCGGTCATCGTCACCACGCCCCAGGACGTGGCCGTGCTGGACGCGCGCAAGACCGTCACCTTCGCCCGCCAGCTCCACCTGCCCGTCATCGGCATCATTGAGAACATGAGCGGATTCCTCTGCCCCCACTGCGGTAATGTTACCAACCTCTTCGGCACCGGCGGCGGAGAACGGGCCGCGGCCGACTTTAAGGTGCCTTTTCTGGGCCGGATTCCCATCGAACCGGAGATGGTCCTTCACGGAGACGCGGGGAAACCTTTCATCCATCATCTGAAGGACGCCGCGGCGGGCAAGACCATGTCCGAGATCGTGGAGCGGATCGCCGCCTTTCCGGGAACCTCCGCGTGAAACAAACCAGCGACCTCCGCATCACGGGGACCCGTCCCCTCATCTCCCCCGCCCTCCTCAAGCGGGACCTGCCCATGACCGAAGAGAGCAACCGGACGGTGGTGGAAAGCCGCGAGACGATCCGCCGCATACTACAGAAAAAAGACGGCCGACTCCTGGCCGTGGTCGGTCCCTGCTCCATCCACGACCCGGCGGGTGCCCTGGACTACGCACGGCGTCTTTCCGGCCTGCGCGAACGACTGGCCGACCGGATCGTCCTCGTCACGCGGACGTATTTCGAAAAGCCGCGCACCGTCCTGGGCTGGAAGGGACTCATTACCGATCCGCGCCTGAACGGCAGCTACGACATCGAGTACGGCCTCAGGCTGGCGCGGCAATTACTGCTCGACGTCACCGCCCTGGGGCTGCCCTGCGGTTCGGAGATGCTCGACCCGATAATCCCCCAGTACATCGCGGACCTGTTGAGCTGGGCCTCCGTGGGCGCCCGCACCTCCGAAAGCCAGAAGCACCGGGAGATGGCGAGCGGCCTCTCCATGGCGGTCGGGTTCAAGAACGCCACATCGGGAGAGCTGCAGCCGGCCCTCAACGCCCTGGAGTCGGCGCGCCACCCCCAGCATTTTCTGGGCATTGACGAAGACGGCCGGACGTCCGTCATGCAAACGGCGGGCAATGAGCTGGCGCACTTGATTCTGCGGGGTGGGACGGACGGCCCCAATTACTATGAAGAGACGGTCGAGCAGGCGGAAAAGTTGATCTCCTCCCTCGGCGTCGAGCCGGCGATTATCATCGATTGCAGCCACGGCAATTCAGGAAAGCAGCCGGCGCGCCAACAACGGGTGCTGGAGTCGGTCATCCGCCAGAAAGTCTCAGGCGGGAAAGCGATCGTCGGGTTCATGCTGGAAAGCAATCTCAAGGAAGGCGCGCAGAAGATCGGAGCCGATCCGCGGACGCTCGTCTACGGCCAATCGATTACGGACGAGTGTATCGGATGGGAGGAGACGGAGCGGCTGCTGGGGGAGGCGTACGACCGGTTGGCCCCTTCCCCGTGAAGCGCGCGGGAACAAACAAAACTCCTGGCGCATTGTACGGCCGGCGTATCACCCGAATCAGGGGAGGCATATATGAATTTAAGTAAGTCATCCTTTGTTTTTTCGGCCGTCGCCGGGGTGTTGATCGCCGCCCAGATCGTGCTTCTGTTTTTCTTTTCCGTGCCGGGGATTCCGGCCTTGCGGATCGCGGGATACTGCCTGTGGGGGCTGTGCGCGTTGCTGGGAGTGCTTCCGATCATCACCTTCAAACTGTACGGAAAGGTGCCTCAAGGGAAAAATTATATGCATACCGGGGTACTCGTCGCCCGGGGGATATACGGCATCGTACGTCATCCCCAGTTTCTTTGCATGCCGCTGTTGCCCGTAGCCGCGGCGCTGTTATCCCAGCATTGGCTCGTCATCACGGTCGGCGCGCCCGCCTTGGTTCTGGGTGTCATAAGCCTCCGGGGAGCGGACAAGGGAAATATTGAAAAATTCGGCGACGATTACCGAGAATACATGAAACGGGTGCCCGGATACAATCTCTTTGCGGGAATATGGAGACGGATCACTCGAAAAACGCCCGCCGGCCGGCCGAACTGACACCAAGTCAATCTCCGTGGTCAAGAGTAATCTATATGGATTGCATGATCCGGAGGCTTCTTTTATCGTTTATTTTCGATCATGGAGCAGGGGTAATAGTTCTAAGGGATTTTGTTGACGCAAAAACGCCAAATCAGGATCCGATTTTATCAAAGGTGCTATTTTTTCTTCGTTCATTCTATCCGCGATAATCAGCCACGTGCACGCCTTTTCAATGTATGCCTGCCTCTCTTCTACATCCGCCTGTTGCGCCTTAAGGATATAACAACAGGCAATATTGTAGGCACAATAATATCCCGGCGCGTTCTTTACACCTTCATCTTTCCACTCGTTTCTTTGTATTTTTTTCATCTCCTCCAGAAGCGGGTATTCATTGAAAAAATCAGGATCCCACTCAGGCGCTGATTGGCCGCGCAATGCATACCCGAGAGCAATTTGATAGTATCCGGTTGCATCATCATAGTCCGTTTTAGATAGTGTACAAATAAGTTCGCAATTTAGGTATTGAAAAGGCCATCGAA
>CAYMLT010000225.1:0-5767 GCA_964391265.1 uncultured archaeon | reverse complement strand
CTACTGAATGGAACAGTATCAATACTTCCGATTGAAGATCCTACCGAAATGACTTCTTCAGATACTGCAGGCGTGGTGATGGTTTCTGTTGCTGGACCAGCGTTTCCCGCAGCAACTACAACCACGATTCCAGCAGATATTGCGCTCTGTACAGCTTGTATGGATGGTTCAGGGTATAGGGGATTGTCTATCCATTCGCCACCAACACTGAGACTTATGATATCCACACCTTCAGTGATTGCGAATTGAATTCCTTGTGCAATCACTGAATCATCAGCAGAACCTGTGCTGTCTAACGTTTTGATAATAAGCAAGCTCGCATTTGGAGCTAATCCTGTATATACCCCTCCTGTTCCCACCCCTGTACCAGCTACGAGCCAAGCACACGCAGTTCCATGGCCATTATCGTCATAGGCATCAATGCCATCTGTCGGGTCCATATCAGAATTTCCTCCGACAAAATCCTCGAATCCAATAATTCTATCCTGAAGGTCCGGATGGTTGCTATCGGCTCCGCTGTCTATTACAGCTACGGTAATGCCTTGACCAGTAAATCCTTCGGACCAGATTGGACCGACACTAAGTGTTTCGTTCGGATGAACATATCCAGATTCCGCCCCGACTTGAGCGGGTTCGCTTTCGATAGGCAGGGCATCAAGCAAAACTGACTTGTCAAGAGAAATGGAAACCACATCCTCAATTTGCTGCAGAGCTTCCACCGCTTTGGAAGTTGCATACAATGTTGCTACTGGCATGATATCGAAAACTGTTCTGACTTCAATACCCTCGATATTTGATTTTTCAATCAATTCACTTATGGTGGTCGCATCGTAATCACTCGGGAATTGGACATTGATTGAAACTATCGCATCAGGATCCTCTTGCATTTTCATTTGCAGTGCGAGTTCTACTAGAGGTGTTCGAGTTGTTCGTGATTCATCTTTATTGGACAAACCAACCTGCAATCCTGTAATCGGTAGCAGTAACAATATCAGAGTTGTACAAAGCAGGATGTAATTATAGTGGGTTCTTTGGAGTCGTGACATGGTTGTACGCCCGGCCAAGTTCAGGACCCCCACTCGTAAGTTAAGGTTTTGCTTGAAGGCGTTAATGTACCACTCTCATCATCTGGATGCGCGGGCAGAGATAGCAAACATAAGACGGATTCCTCGCTTAAAGTAGCTATTCGCAAATATGTTTCCTCCTCCTTTTTATACAGGGTAAGAAGAGATATATCGCAATACCTTTTCTACCATTATTGTTCATGTAGCATAGGAGGACCGTAATTGTTTAATCAGACGCCTATACCCACCTTTGAAACATTGCAAATTAGTTTCACAGAGATAGGAAGCAATCTAGTGGCCGTATTCCCATATGCATTACCCCTGCTATTTGGTGGAATTCTTCTTTTATTATATCAAAGATACCTGCCACATGAAGAAAGAAGACGGAATATAATTCTCCTTGTTGGTATTCTAGTTCTAGCTACATCCTTCCTCATGATACTATATGCAGGTTTCGGATCAATGTGGTGGGGACCTGATGAACTAACGTTCGGATCGTATGATCTTTTCATGGCAATTCTTCAACGGTTGACAATGATGGCATTTTCCTATAGTATTGTCTATTCTATGATTTACCTTGCCGGTGTTATTATTATCTTCACACTGATGGCAAGATATGTCATATCCCCACCTAATCCAGATTTTGAGGTTCTTCGGGATCAGCTCAAGGATCTTGCTGATACTGCCGATGAAGTGCAGAGCGAGAAGCAAGGATTAGAGGCAGAAAACAAACGTCTCAATGAATTTCTGAAAGAGAAAGAAGAAACCCTCACTCTTCTTCACTCTGAGCTTGATGCATTACAGGCGTCAGTTGGAGATAGAGACTTATCCTTGGCTGAGATGGAATCGCGACTGACGGAAACTCCTGCACCACTGGAAGATAGAGGTGCTGAGCAGGAGCTCTTGGAAACTATATCGAACAAGGACAAGACAATCAGCAATCTCCAATCAGAGCTTGCCGACCTACACCTCATCATTGAAGGTGGAACTTCCCCCGATGCCGCTTCAGTGCAAGCTTCTGTAGATGTATCAGATAAGCTGAAGCAACTCGAACACCAATTGAAAGTGGCTGAGTTAAAGGTATCTGATTATAACAGAAGAGCTGAAACTGCATCTGAAGTTTCTGATAGTGTGATATCTGATCTGGCCGAGCTGATATCTCAGGTGGAGTCAAGCCACCTCGAGGATCCCACGAAACGCGCGTTGTCCAATCTGATCGAAGGGTTAGGCAGAGCTGTCGGAAGAATTTCATCCCGCCCTGCAGATGCAGATGATTCGCCTCGTGTTGAATTGATTGGTGCAGTTATGATGGTCCATGAGATTGTCGATGCCGTGAAGAAACTTGCTCGTGCATGAGGAGTTTCTTTTCGCACCTATTCTTGAGTAAGACTAACCATCCCTTAGAATAAACATTGTTTAACTAAAATGCGAGTCTTTCTAGGATTATGAACAAGTAATTGACTAAATTAAGAATTATAGGCTTTCGATTATAATTTATAGGGTATATGATACCGATAAATATGAAAATTAGGTATCTATAGTCCCTATTCTTCACTTGATGCGGCACAACCCTTAATAGCGCGTCTGAAAACATCCGTAGATAATCACGCATGACGTAGAGAACGCGGAATGAGGAGATGTGTCTACTTGCCCGACGGGGCGTGTTCTCAGTAGACGCACGTTATTATTGCAAATAGAGCGTGTCTTAACCGACACTTTTGCTCTGTTTCTCCCTTCTCTATGATAATTGTGAGGAGAAAGAGAAAAAATGAAAAACCTGCAAAAAGCTGCGGTTTACTTCACAATGGCAATTTTCCTTGTTGGATTGGTTGCCCTTGTACCGATGGTACCGCAAGCAAATACAGGTCCACTAGCTGCTCCAGCGGAGTCTCCCACTGCGGAGGTCGTTGACGACTGGGTGAACTATATCAATACATATAGTCCAGAAACAGTATTAGACTCACGCTTGGCTTCATTTAGGGACAGCGGCTATATCAGCACAGACGTAGCTCTCAATGCTGAAGGTAATCCTTCAACAATGATTGTCGTACGTAGCGATGCAGATATAGAAGGACTTCGATCCCTAGTAAATGTGGACTGGATGGTTGACATGGGTGTTGCTACAATTGTTAAAGCTCATGTAGACCGTGACTCTTTGAAGACACTCGAAACATACAAGGGTGTTGTCAATGTTTTCGCTGATATACTTAATAAGGCCAGAGTCGATGGTTTTGAGCCACGACCCACCACTGATAGTGCAACATCACCAGTGGACACACCTGACATGTATGTCACAAAAGGAATAATTGGAGCCGAACAGGTAGACGATGTTTATGGGTTCGATGGTAGTGGATCCGTTGTCGGAATTACTGACACTGGTGTCGACTTTAGCAATCCTGATCTTAAGGACGCTCTATACTTCGACCCTTACACCGGTATGCCAGGTAGCTTCGATCCTTCTGGTCTTGGAGAGATTTCAATGCTCTATCGTGTCAACACAACAAATGTTGAGAACGTTACTGCATGGTTTGATTATTCAAGCTGGAATCTTTTAAGCTATGAGAAAGATGGTCATTACTATATCAATGGTACAGGATGGGATCCATATGTTAACAACCAAGGTGGTCTATCTCATCTTGATTGGTTCTACAATGCCTATATGGCTGCTTGGTGGGATGGCCATAGTCCTGCGTACACATACCCTGGTGTTATTGCCAACATGACTAATTTCTACAATACAGTTATGCGACAGGATCTTGAGATTCCTGCACCTGGCACTGCCAGTGGTGGTAGTACAGTCAAAATCATGACCAATACCACATCAAGGGCAAACGCAACAATTCCATACTACACTACTGGATACGTATTCCAGCAGAGAAATAACCCCTATACGAAGGTATTTGCTCCTGTTCTTGGGTTGAACTCAAGTATAATGGTTATTGACTGGAACACCACAAATGCACACAGTCAGTTCTGGAATTTGAACGTTAACTACGGAGTATTCGACTTCAATGAATCAGCATCCTGGGACTACTTTACAGACCTTGGTGACTGGAGCTTTGTTGACGACCTCGAGGAAGGTTACTGGTACTCGGCAGAAAAAGAATATAACATGGGCAACCGTGACCACATGGTTCTCTCATTCGACTACACCGGTGACAGTGTAGCTGACTTCGGTCTGGGTGCATTGGCACACGTATGGGATCCAATCTTTGGTACCGGTATGATTGATGGTATGAGTCTGGGTGGCCGCCTTGGTGGTCTTGTCTATGACACAGACGCACACGGAACTTTCGTTGCTGGCGAGATTGCTGGCCGCGGAGTGCTCGAATACCCAATTGGTCTGAATGGTACAATGGAACGACTCTACGGAGTTGCGAACGCAAGCACAATCATTGCTGTTCCTGCAATAGGAACTGGTTCACACTTCGGTGCAGACCTATGGTCGGCTGGATTTGACTTCAACTACACTTCCGGATACTGGGAGTGGAATCCATTGAGCAACCACAGCTGTGTGGTTTCAAGTAACTCTTGGGGTTGGGTTGGAGAAGACATTATGTATGTCGAACTTCTGCCACTATACGCCATGATGTACACAACAATTTCCACACCTGGATACTTTGATGCCGCATATCCTGGTATACTGTTTTGCTTCTCATCAGGCAACTCAGGACCTGGATTCGGTTCTGCAAGTCCTCCGAACGCACCACAGATTCTGACAGTTGGTGGCTCAACGAGCTATCACACTTTCCAGGATTCATATGGTCCCAATCAGGGCTATGATCAGATTTACGAATCTGCCTCACGTGGTCCTACTCTCACAGGCTATGCAAAGCCTGATGTAATAGCACCTGGTAGAAACGTTTACGGAATTCAGCCAGGAGATGGATTCTTCTTGTCACCAATTGGTGCTGATATCTATCCTAGCGCAATCTATGCAGGTACTAGCATGGCATGTCCACATGTCGCTGGTTCTGTTGCTATTATGCTAGAGGCTGCAAAAGCCAATAGCTGGAGTGATATCAGACCAGACGAGATTAAGACAATCATCCAAAACACAGCTGATGATATTGGCATGGATGCCTTTTCACAAGGCTTTGGACGTATCAACGTTTTCAGCGCAGTTGAATATATTGAAGGCGATGGTTCTTCTATCGTGTTCTCAAATACGGATGGAGCTGCAAACTATGCAGCTACAGTTGCAGATGCTTGGGATGAGTGGATGTCACCATACAATGGCGATGCCCTCATAAACAACGATACTAACCCGTATCCAACAACCTTTGCTGACGGAAGCCTATACTACGGTATTGTTTCACCTGGTGATGAAGTAGATATCGCCATGACTGCTATGGATAATACTGGTACTGCGGCAACCTATTCATCCTTTACCACATTCGAAGCAAAGCAGTACGAGGCTGTAGATGTCTTCAACTATGTATGGAATACATACACATACAACGAATCAGTTTCAATGGGACATCCCACAATCAAGGGTGGCTACTATATTCTCTCCGATGTAATGGGTGGAGATTATGGAACATTCACATCAGCTACATACGCAACAATTCTGATTGGTGCCAGTTCTGATGATGTGGATAGCGGTGACCTCTGGGCATTCGTGTTTGATTGGAATGACTCAACTGCGAACGGTGTACCCGACTACTACAACACTTCCACAACAGCTGGAGATGAGCTTACAA
>CAYMLT010000224.1:0-5789 GCA_964391265.1 uncultured archaeon | reverse complement strand
AGCGGTGGGGTGGACAGCGCAGTTCTTGCTATTCTGGCAAAACAAAGTGCAAAGGGCATTGGTTTCAGGTATGTCGCAATTGATATCCAAGGATATCGTACCGGATCAATGGATGAAGTCTTAGAATCTTGAATATATCTTCAGTATCTTTCGCATTGATTTTCTGTGTGCTATCAATACTATAATTTCTCTTATGACCTGAGTATTAGATTCACTAGAAACAAAAATAAATACCGTTTTCATAAACACCTCGAAAACGTGAGATGCACTAGGTCGACGGTTCAGACAAATCCAGTTATTGAAGAGGCGCTGAACACAACACCTCCATGGATTGGTATCCTTAAGGAAGATTCACGAAGGGATCTTATTCAATGTGAAGAACTACATTACAGAGTCCCCACTAAATTCAGATTCATTCTCTTCAGACATCTTCTCTTGATTTTGCTTCTTGATTCTTGCTCTGCGTGTTCTTCTTCGTAGGTCGGTCAATGGCAGCTGGAATGTCTGTCGAAGTCCATCAACTGTTGTCAGTGTTCGTACATTTCTTCGGGTTTCGGCTATAATGGCATCTAAAACGATTCTTTCCTCCACTTCACCAACTTCTCTAACATATGCAAGTCTATGTAATGAGTAGATCCCAATCATCGCTGATAAGATAAAAACAAAATCTAGCCCTGAAATCCGGTAAGCTGGAAGAAACAATATGACTTCCCCGTTAGTTCCATACCATGTAAGGGCAAATTCCAGTGTATGATTACCAATGAGGTCAGCTAACAAACCCCCAAGAAGAGGACCAATTGTACCCGCGATAGCTATTATTGCACCTCTCGTTGCAAGGTAAGATATCGCCTTTCCACGTGGAGCAAGCTTCAAACCAATATTGCTTGAGGTAAGATTTACTCCCGCAGCAGAAACTCCTGAAATAAGATGAATCATTACTATAAGAGGAATCAAGACCCAATACGTTTCTGCAATGCTTGAGAGTGTCCACAAGAATGTACTTAGAATAAACAGTGGAACCGACATTTGTAAGATCGACTTGTTGCTGAAACGATCAGAGAGCCTGCCCCAGAACCTGAAAAAGAGTATACTGATAGCTTGTGTGAGTGCTACAAGAATTGTTGCTAGGAAAAATCCAAGGCCTAACCTTGAAAGAAGATAAACTGCAAAAAACGATGAGGCAAGAGATGTGCTAAGAGTCCATGTCACAGAGAACCACATTAGATTTCGGAAATTCTTATCCTGAAACGGCTCCCGAATTAGGTCCAAGAACTTCGTTTTCGTTGCTGAAAATTGCAGTTTTGGTTCCGGTGTGCTTACCGTATAGTAAATTGCCACCATTCCCGCAATAAACGCCAATGTAAAGAGAATCGAATAACCAATCAATGAACCTGGGTAAAGGATATTCCATTGGCTGATGAAGTAGCCTCCCATTAAGGATAGCAGTATTGCAGCAAGACTACTAAATGCCATTCGTCTGGAGAAGAAATGGCCCAGCTTATCTTCTGGAACCAGGTCTCGAAGCCATGAATTCCAGCTTGGTGCACCTAGTGCAGTGAATACGGATTGAATTCCCACTGCAAGTACAAGAAGAAGATAACTTCCCTCAAACGATCCTAGAAATGGAATTAATGCCATTCCCAAGATTGCTAACCTATTGCCGAATTGAGTGACATAATTAACTTTTCTTCTTTCTCCGATTTTCTCTACAAGAGCCACGGCGGGAATCTGAAGTAATTGTACTAGCGAGGGAACAGCCGCCAGAATTCCTATCACCGTATTAGGTGCTCCCAGAAGTAACGCGATACCTACTAGAAACACACCTTCCGTTAGAGTGTTTTTCGCCTGAGCTGCAATACCCTGTTTGGTCATATTTGCTAGTGCTTTTTTGGTTTCCTCATCGGTTAATGATTTACCTGACTCATGTGACATCTATTCACCATCAACAATGCGGTCTCAATGAAGATGATTCCAATGGGTATCATGTATCTCAAAAACCTTCACATAGTCTATTAATCATATATCATTGAACACATGTTTTCATTTTGCTGCTTTCTGCCATACTAATTACTACTGCTTTCAATGTTATAATTCACATACGTTCATGCAAGAAAAGCAGTGTCTGTTTCATCTATGCCCCTCGGTTCCTTCCATACTTTGTAAAAGGAACCCAATCTGAATACATTCAGCGCAAAATCATCTTACACAAGTCATGAGTTTTCTACTGATTCTGAATGATCCGGCCTATGGCACTGAGTGGTCATATAATGGACTTCGTTTGTCAATGGCATTAAAGAAAGAAAATCCCGATAATGGCGTTCGAGTCTTTCTCATTGGTGATGCCGTTTCATGCGTAGTATCGGGACAAAAAACTCCTGATGGATATTACAATCTTGAAAGAATGATTAGAGGACTGGTCACGATAGGTGTGACCATCAGTTGCTGCGGAACCTGTATTGATGCACGCGGTATTTCCGAGTCTTCTCTGACAAAAGGAGTAGAGCGAGGAACAATGGGCATTCTTGCTACCTGGAGGAGTGAAGCAGACAAGGTAATCACATTCTGAATATTGCCGCATCTTTTGTTCGCAATTTTGTTCTCTCTATCTTACTAAGTCATTGGTATAAACTTCAGCAATTAAATGCCCTTGAACCTCATATCCCATATTTCTCTACACATATCGATTAAATACTTTCTTCACAAAACCGAGAAAAAGAATAATCACTCCTACATGTTTTTGCTATTGAAGTGGAAGTCATGAAATTTGGTGTATCTATAGCGAACTTTGGTGTATCTTCGAACCCTCAAGATTATGTGAATCTAGCACAAGGCGTTGAGGCCGCCGGATGGGATGGATTCTTTCTATGGGACCATATTAACTGGAGAGAAGGAATAGTCAATCTAGATCCTTGGATATTGCTCTCGGCCATCGCCACAGAAACAGAAAAGGTATTGATTGGGCCACTCGTAACGCCGTTACCACGAAGAAGACCGCAAAAGGTTGCAAGAGAATCTCTGACGCTTGACCATCTATCAAAAGGTCGTTTTGTATTCGGTGTGGGGCTGGGATGGCCTCCAAAGAAAGAATATGGTGATTTTGGAGAACCTGTTGGCATTAACATACGGGCAAAGATGCTGGATGAAGGGCTTAAGGTAATCACAGGTCTATGGTCTGGTACGCCACTTGACTTCCAAGGTGAGCACTACACCGTTACTTGCGCCCAATTTAAACCGAAACCATACCGGAAAGAAGGCATTCCAATCTGGGTTGCAGGAACTTGGCCTAAGAAAGGCCCTTTTCAGAGAGCAGCTAAGTACAATGGAATAGTACCAATGGGAATCCAAACAGGGAAGAAATTCTCTGACATGATGGAATATGTGAACAAGTATCGAAAACCATCAAAAACATTCGATTGGGTTTCCTCAACCTCTTATATATCCGGTCCAAAACGAGACCGGATTGCAAAGGAGTTTCGCGATGCTGGGGCAACTTGGTACATTGAATCATGGGGCACACAATCTATGGAAAAACAACTTCCTCGGATAAAACGAGGCCCACCTGCGCTCTGAAGAAGCAATGATGTAGTTCTAGAATGCAATCCTTTTTCAACAGCAAGGTGTCTAATTCAATTCATGCCTCGACGGAAACGGCACAGGTTTGTTCATGGAGAACCGCCAATTTCGGTTTACAAGCCCGCAGGCATCCCCATCAAGGAGCTCGAAGAAATCCTCGTAGATGTTGATGAGTTTGAAGCAATCCGACTTGCTGATTTTGAGGGTTTGAGTCAGAGAGAAGCCTGCGAAATCATGAGAATTAGCCAACCAACTTTCAATCGTATCTTGGCTTCTGCTCGCAAGAAGATTGCACAGGGTATTGTGGAAGGACATGCTCTTCGTATCGAGGGTGGCAGATATGTCTTGTCGGATGGTTCAGGTGGTCTTCAATGCACAGAATGTGGAAATCGTTTGGATATGACCAAGGATGATCAGCATTCCTGCCCGAAATGCGGGTCATCCAAACTACGTTGGCAAAGATGGGATCGACCTTAGTGTGTCAATTCCTCTATGATTTCTTCAATGCGTGTCCACATATCAGTCATTATTTTTGTAAGCTCGTGGTCTGGTGCAAACTCAGGAAGTGTTTTTCCTGCAATCATCGACTTAGTCATTATACGGTCGAAGGGAACCTTTCCAAGAACTTCCACGTTATTGTTCATACAATACTGCTCAATGTCCCGTGTATTTTCCAAGTTTAGGTCAAATTTATTTATCACAACCGTTGATTTGACGGTGAATCGACCCATGAGTTCAAGAACTCTTTTCATGTCATGAATACCTGACAATGTTGGTTCAGTGACCACCACCCCAAGTTTCAGTCCTGCAACGGTGGCAATAACTGGGCAACCAATTCCTGGTGATCCATCTATCAGGATGATTTCATTTCCATTGTCCTTGGCAAATTCCATGGCCTGCTCTCTTACCTTGGTTACAAGCTTTCCAGAATTTCCTTGACCAGGAAGAAGTTTTGCATGGGACATAGAGCCATAACGTGTTTTCGATTTGAATGAATGACCTGATATTTTATCGTGCATTGTAATTGCTCTCTCAGGGCATACAAACTCACATACTCCACAGCCTTCACAAGATATTGGATTAATCTCAGGAAGATGAATGGCATCGAAGCGGCACGCCTCTTCACACAATCCACAATTTGTGCACAGGTCTTGATTGATTTTGGCAACTTTCGAGCTCGTGAATTCATCAGTTTGAAATACATCCGGTTGCAGTAATATATGAAGATCTGGAGCATCTACATCACAATCTGCCATTACGATATCTCCAGCAATAGCAACAAATGCCGCAGATATTGTTGTTTTTCCAGTTCCTCCTTTCCCACTTACAACTGCTATCTCACTTGCCACTATTTACAACCTCCTTGATCCCTTCAAAAACATCTTGGAATTGTTTTCGATATTCTGGTATTTCACTGACAAAGGGTATCCCACGTGAATATAACTCGGCTATGTGCCGATCAAATGCTATCTCCATCAAAACAGGGATGCCTTTACCTTCAAGATACATCTTCGTAGATTCATCACCAATGTCGGATCTATTGATTATTACGCCATAAGGTACACCCAGTTTTTCTATCACCTCTACAGTCATAGTTAGATCGTGCAACCCAAATGGCGTAGGCTCAGTAACTAAGATGACATAGTCGCACTCTTCTACAGTTTCTATTACCGTACAGGAAGTTCCTGGGGGTGCATCAAGTATACACAAACCATCTTCTGTCATCTGTGACTTGACCGCCTTAATTATGGGGACCGCCATTGGTTCACCTACATTCAATGCACCATATGTGAGGCCAACCTTTCCAGAAGTATCAGAATGAAGTGCTCCGACTACTCTATCTCTTTCACTAATCGCTTTTTCAGGACAAACCAATACGCACCCGCCACAAGAGTGACATATCCCTTCGTAGAGGATCACCTTGCTTTTTCCAACAAATAGAGCATTAAACTGACAGAATTTTGCGCAATCCCCACAAAGGGTGCATTTGTCCTGATCAATAACTGGGGTTGGAACGGTCACAGATGTTGTAGTAATTTGGTTCGGGTGTAGCAAAGTATGCGAGTTCGGTTCCTCAACATCACAATCATACACATGGGCGTTTTCTAATGAGAGAGCAAGATTTACTGCCACGGTGGTCTTACCTGTGCCTCCCTTTCCACTAGCCACTGCAATTTTCAAAATGAATGTCTCCGATTATTCCGATTACTTATGAT
>CAYMLT010000223.1:0-5796 GCA_964391265.1 uncultured archaeon | reverse complement strand
CACCTAAAGAGATTTCCAAAGGGCAGGACGAGCCGGGCAAACCCAACATCATCTTTGTCATGGTCGACGACCTGGGTTGCGGCGACTTGGGCTGCTATGGCCAGAAACAGATCAGGACGCCCAATCTTGACCGCATGGCATCCGAAGGAGTGAAATTCGCTCGCCCGCCGGCGAATTTGAGCTGTTTGATCTCAAGCAGGATTTGCGAGAGACTGCCAATCAGTAATCTACAGCACCTTCCTAGGGGGATCTAACCATGATTATGGAAATGGCATAGCCGTGGAGAATGGCTCTGCATACATCGCTGGCAGAACTGGGCCTTCTGGTTTTCCCACCGCAAATGCGTATGATTCGACCCCTGGAGGACCCGCTGACGGCTTCGTGACCAAAATCGCGGCTGAAGATAGCGATATGGACGGTCTTTCAGATTGGGCTGAGGAATTCTACGGAACTGACCCATTGTGCATTGATTCGGACAATGATAATTTCTTGGATGCCTATGAAGTTGCTTATGGGTCAAATGCAACAGATCCCCTTGACTACCCGGCAATGCCGCAGGCATGGTATGATGCAATCTACTCAGACCTTGATGGCAATACAACTCTGATTCAGAATCTCATCACATGGTCGGACGGAAATGCAAGTCTAATCGAAACAGTGATGCAGCAACTGAATGACAACGCTACACTACTTACTCAGGTCATAGGATGGCTAGATGGTAATCATACAGCGATTCAAACCTTGTATACTCAACTTGATGGAAACGCAACATTGCTGATGACGGCTATGAATGCCCTCAATGGTAACAGCTCTCTCATTCAGAATCTGCTTTCATGGTCGGCAGGGAATGAAACCCTCTTGCTGAATGTCATAGACCAAGTAGACGCAATAGAACCAACTGATCTGACACAAGTCATAGCATGGCTGGACGGTAATCACACTGCGATAGAGACCCTGTTTACCTATGTTGAAGGAAACGCCACATTACTTCTCACAACAATAGGGAGGGTGAGTTACAATGAGGCACAGCTAGGAGTTCTTGCCGCCCTCATCTCAGGAAATACCGCTTTCCTCAACTCGCTGAATACTACGTACTTTGACGTCGATGATATCCAAGATGCAATTGATGAAATTCGTGCTGTGCTTGATGAGTTGGGTGTCACTGTTGGAGATTCTGATTACGATGGACTTGACGACCTAGACGAGCTAACCTATGGAACGGATTTGCTGTGTATTGATACAGATGTAGATAATCTCAATGACGCTTTCGAGGTCAAGCTCGGAACCGACCCATTAAATGATGACAGTGATGCAGATTCTTACCTTGATGGTTTAGAGGTAATCGCAGGAACTGACCCACTCGATCCGCTAAGCTATCCAGGCTCTGTACAATTCATGGACCCAATGGTCATCGTCCTAGCAGTAGGAGGAATTGGAATAGTAATAATTGTGATTGTATTCTTCGTGAAGAAGAAAAACGCGTAATTCTAAACTGGAGTGCTATCAGCACTCCGCCCTTATTTTTCGACCCTATATTTTGTTTGACAACAGAAAGGAGAGGAAGTATTTTGCTTGAGTTTTCCGAGAATAGCATCTTGTGAATTCAAAGTTTTCATTAATATTTAGTTTATTAATTATTAGTATAGTATTCTGTTGATTTATCGAAGGAGATATATATAACTAACGTATCGCGTATCACGTATATTGTATCCTGTTTTTGTGAACGGATGAAATATACTATTGTAACCTGAAATAATACAATGGAGTTAATTTGTAATGACTATTGAAATAATCAAATTCACGAGAATCTGGTTTCTGATATGTGGAATAATACAATTTGCCTTTGGAACATTGTTTGTCTTTTTCTGGCCGGCATTCTCCAGTTTTATGGTATTTCCATATACTGATCCTGCGTTGCCATATGTTTTTGGAACAGCAGCCTATGGTTTTTCCTCTTTGTGCTTATTATGCTGCTTTATAGGTAATAACTGGGCGGAAGTGAAAATACCTGCATTAGCTGAAATCATTTGGTGCAGCGTAAGTATCATTGCAATGCTGTATTTGCAATTTGGACCCATCGCTCTGGACCCAATCAATTGGATGAACACCCTCTCTTATGCATTAATTATGATAGGCTTTATCATAGCATATATGCTCCAAGAGAAAAATGAGTAGGGTGCACTGTTTTGTTCAGATTCACATTGAATCACTAAAGAGGACTCTTAATGGATGGTGTGGTCGATGGGATTTCAACCCTCTCGACCATCTCCCATTTGTATGTGAGATGTAGCCCAGACCGATTTAACCGTCGACCTCCTGCAGAGAGTAGTAGGTTGACTAGATGGCACTTCATTTTCCCGAAGCGCCATTTTTTGATAATTAATTAGCTATTAATTATATTGTATAGATATATATCGTATAATGTACTAGAATTATATGTATCAAGCATCACGTATTACGTATCGCGTATATACATTCTGCATATGTGTGAGAGGGGGGAGACCTTCTAGCACATAATCAACAGAATGCTGAAGGATGGATGAACGAGTGAAGAAATTTATTCCCATTGGTCTTATTTTCGTTCTTGTAATCGCACCCATGTTCCCTGTGTTCATGGTGTCAACAATCATTGTGGATTCTCCCAATATTCCAAATGACATTCCAGAGGAATTGAGTATCGAAATAAGAGATACTACTCCAAAAGTTGAAGTAGGTCCATTAGATATGCACTTCACTCAAGTTGGAGCATCTGCAGAGGGGATATCTTACGTTTGCAGAAGAGGAACAGAAGCGCTAGCGTATTTCGGGGTTTCAGCTGTTACATATCTCTCAGGCGGCAATGAGTTCAAACTTGAATTTCCTCAAAGCAATGCAGTTGAACCGGAGGGAGAGTTACCGATAGGTTCAGTTACGAATTATCTGATTGGGAATGATCCTTCCCAATGGAGGACAGGTCTTGAAGATTTTGCCAAGCTCAGATATGATAATCTCTATCCAGGAGTAGACTTGGTCTATGAGATTCAGGATGGAAATCTCAAGTATAAGTTTGAGGTAGCACCGTTCGCAAATCCTGATGTCATCAGATTGGATTACATTGATGCTGATATTATCGATGTAACAGCTGAAAGCACCACCGTGTCTAAGGGCACACATCATATCACTGACAATGAGCTGAGAGTATTCCAAGATGGAACGGGAGAGAACATTGGATGCTGCTTTACCTTGACTGAGTTGAATCATATCCGGTTTGAACTTAATTCATATGATGAGTCGAGACCTCTTGTAATTGACCCACTAGTATTGGCTTATTCGACCTATCTAGGAGGTTCTCACGATGATTATATCCACGGAATAGTGGAGGAGGATGGATATTTCTACGTAGCTGGTCTAAGTGGATCAAGTGAGTATCCTCTAATGAATGCTAACGATTCTATTCAGGAGGGTAATTGTGATGGTGTTGTAACAAAGTTCTCAGCAGACGGGCAATCTCTCATTTTCAGTACATATATTGGTGGATTATTTGATGATAATATCCGCGACATCGATGTCGAGAATGGTTATGTATACATTACTGGAACCACATTCAGTAGTGATTATCCAACGACGCAAAATGCATTTGATACTTCATTCAGCGGTATAGACGTTTTTGTCACGAAGTTTAATCTAGATGGACAATCATTGAATTATAGTACATTCTATGGTGGTACGGGTGGATTAGAGGGATTAGGTATTGCAGTAGAGAATGGATGTGCTTATTTTTGCGGAGTGGCATATGGTGGTTCAACCCTACCACTAGTCGAGTTTTATGATGGTATTTGTGAAATGGAAGAAGGATTTGTGGCAAAGATGTCTTCAAATGGTCAATCCCTAGTATATAGCACATACCTTGGAGGACGCGCAAATGATTGGGCACGAGGAATTGCAGTAGAAGGAGGGAATGCTTATGTGACAGGAGAAACCGAATCCAATGACTTTCCATTTGGCGGAGGTAGAGGATATGATACAACATATAATGGTCAAATTGATTGCTTCGTAATAAAATTAGACACTAGTGGTATATATGCGGATTATTGTACATATCTTGGAGGAGACAGTGAAGACATTGGTTATGCGATCGATGTTGAAAATGGGTATGCACACGTAACTGGAGAAACTTATTCTGATGATTATCCCACCGCAAATGCGTATGATTCGTCAGGAAGTAGTAAGGATAGCTTTGTAACTAAATTGTCCACAGATGGATGCTCTCTTATTTATAGCACGTACTTAGGCGGATCCTCATATGATACTGGATATGCCATTACTATTGAGAATGGCTTTGCTTACGTTACAGGTGCAACCAAATCTTCGGATTTCCCCCTTTCTGCTGCATCTGATCCCACGTACAATGGAAACGAAGATGTCTTTGTTACAAAGTTCTCAAAGAACGGGACAACAATAGAGATGAGTACTTTCTTTGGAGGATCAGGATTTGATAGAGGAGAGGGTATTGTAGTACAGAATGGCACAATCTTTGCAGCTGGATTTACAGATTCATCAAATCTCACAACGCAATTCCCATATGCATCTACAAGTAGTGGTTCCTATGATGGTTTCGTGTTCATCCTTGATACTGATCAAGATATGGATGGTCTCTCAGACAATTTTGAGATGTGTTGCGGTACGAACCTGTATCGTATAGACACGGACTTTGATAATTTTCTTGATAGCTATGAGTTCCTCTATGGCTCAGATCCACTAGACCCCATGGATTATCCATCCATGCCCCAAGCCTGGTATGACAGTATCTACGAAGACCTTGATGGCAACGCAACACTGATTCAGAATCTCATTAAGTGGGTCGATGGAAATTCCACCCTACTTGAAACTGTCATGCAACAGCTTGACGACAATACAACATTACTTACTCAAGTCATTGCGTGGTTGGATGGGAATCACTCAGCAATAGAGACTCTATTCACTCAGTTGGATGGTAACGCAACGCTTCTACTCAAGACTGTGAATAGCCTGAACGGGAATACATCCCTCATCCAAAATCTCCTGACGTGGTCAGCTGGCAATGAGACTCTGTTACTGAATGTAATCACACAAGTCGACGCTATAGAACCCACTGACCTTACTCAGGTGATAGCATGGCTTGATGGTAATCACACGGCTATAGAGACCCTGTTCACCTATGTTGAAGGAAACGCAACACTGCTGTTGAGCACTATTGCAGATGTCAACTACAACGAAGCCCAGCTCGATATCCTTGCCGCGCTCATATCAGGAAACGCTGCATTCTTGAACTCACTCAATGCTACACACTTTGAAGACTACGAGGATATACAAGATGCAATCGACGAGATACGGGCAGTGGTTGAAGAACTAGGCATCAGTGTTGGAGATGCAGACTATGACGGTCTCGATGATCTCGATGAATTAGCTTATGGAACGGACTTGCTCTGTATCGATACAGATGTTGACAATCTCAATGATGCATTCGAAATCAAGTTGGGAACCAATCCATTAGACGATGATAGTGATTCGGATTCCTATCTCGACGGTGTAGAGGTTGTAGCAGGAACTGACCCACTCGACCCACTGAGCTACCCTGGGTCCACTCAATTCATGGATCCAATGGTTATTGTCTTGGCATTAGGCGGTGTTGGCGTTGTAGTCATCATTGTGATTGTTATTGGATTCAAGAAGATTCCAGGTCGGAGTTAGTAAAATCAAATGTGGCCTAAGACAGCATTGGCTGTGGGGCCATTATCTTTCTTTAAATAGAAAACCAAAGATAATAAGCTAAGACTG
>CAYMLT010000222.1:0-5847 GCA_964391265.1 uncultured archaeon | reverse complement strand
CTAAATTATCTTACATAATTGTAGGAGTATATACCTTGCAAATAGGTATGATAGCTTGGAAGTATAGTATTGTTGGTGATGGCTTCTGCGTGAATTTAGAGAGATAGACGAGATTAATGAACTTGAAGAATCAATCCAAGGCAGAATTAGAATAGACACTCCTGAATTGCGAGAAGCTTTCTTGAAAGAATTCAACTCACAATTCCTGACTCGCGAGCAAGCCGACAAGATCATTGAAAATGCTACAATTGAGGCGGAAATGGAGAAACCACTCATCCTTTCGGAAGAGAAAGTGTTCGAGCTGATAGAACGTCATCCCCATGTCAAGAACCTCAAGGACTTTGATGGAATGCGCAAATTAGCTCTGGGATACACGCGATACAAGAGAATGGAGGTCGATGGGACCTTGCCGGACATCTCACAGAACGAACTGGCCCGTCAACTTGGTATCTCGTCATCAAGAATATCCGAATACAAGAACAGAAACTCCTATCCCAAACTTCTCAAGATTCTACTTGTACACGAGTCAGCTCGACTTGCGTATGAGTCCAGTTACACATCAGAGGCACTTGAACACCGAATCGAACCCGAACTAACCTTCGAGAAACTATCACATGTCAGAGACCTTGAGCATGACCTGCTTCAGGACATTGCAACTTCCCTGAAAGAGGTCTATGAGAACACTAATTCACCGTCACAGGTACGCTGGATCGACCTGCGACCGTACGCTCCCGTTGGACAGGAGTGGTGTATGAGGGTATATCACCTTGTGGAAAAGTTTCAGGATATCCTTGAATATGAGATGAACAAGCAATTGGAACTGGAGAATCAACGACTTCGCTTTGGTGCCATCGACTCCAAGCTGTTCTTTCGACTTCAGGAGACCAGTGAGTCCAACTTGTTGAACCTCTATGTTGACGAGATGTTCCATTTTCACGAGCCTGGGACCAGAGAACGTTTACTATCTGAGGCGAAGGACCGACTAGGGCTCAAGGGAGATATCAATCTGAGCCGTCTTGCCCATCAGATAACCGATTATAACAAAGAGCTAACGAGTCGCGGAATGAATACCGACGTCCACTACAGCTCTTCCTATCTCAAGGGTTCCACCCTGTCATTACTCCTTGATGCGTGCGATTTGAAGGTACAGGACATTCAGTCCGAGATATCCTTCATTGGTAGAAGTGACCGACATGGGGTTCGAAATCCAAGGTTCTCCGATGACCCACTGGAGATAGACAAGGCATTTGCCAGACTCTTCGGGGGAGGTCTTTCGGATGGACACATTGACCAGTTCAGGGTCTTCTGCTACTGTGATGCCAATCGAGAGCGTGCGGACATCTTCAAGGGACACTTTGCCTTCTTTGGTGATGTGGACTATACGGAGAAGGTCGATGAGAAAGGGACCATTGACATCAGGTATCCCAGTGTCATTGGAAGAATGTTAGAGAAGCGCGGATTCACTGTGGGGGATAAGACAGTACAGAACAATGGGGTTCCTGAGTTCATCCTCAATGGAGATATTGAGGTAGTGATTGAATATCTCAGACAGCTGTGGGCTGAGGATGGATACTTCACGTTTGGGGAAGGACAGCACACATATTTCTCTTGGACTCGCTCCGTATCACTTCTTGATCCACAGAAGGATGCAAAATATGGCATTGATTATGGAATTACCGAGGAGATGATTCAGTTCATTCATGATCACGGTGAGTATATTGAATACTTCAATGGTAAATATCATCCAAGGTATGTTCTATCTGGAGGCACGCTACGAGAACTGGAGAAACTCAATGATTCTATTGTTGCATCCAAAGCACAAGCATTCTCCAGATTTATAGATGAAAACAAGTCTATTCTAATGACAACTGAAGAAGGATTGCTTTCTCGAATTGATGTTGAATCAGTTCCTTCATGCATTGAAATTTCTCATTATATTGGAACAGGTCGTGTGTCAGCACTTTGGCGGGCTAGAACCCAGACATTGGATGATGCTATGCGTGTTGCCATTCTCGCACCTCCTGATGACGAAATCAAGAAGCAGAAAGTCCAGTCATGGGTCAAGCTGGAATCTCCAAGATATAGAAGGATTCTCTATGAGCTCAATGAAAGAGGAATGCAGATGTCGCTGGAAGGTTATTGAGAGCATAATCCTAGTGACCACTATACTGGGCGATTAGAAGAGTTTCAAATCATCCATTTTTAGTCTATCTTATTCTATGATTCCTCGTTCTCTAAGCCAAGGTTCAGCTACTTGTAAGACTCTTTCGTAGAGCGGCCCGGATCCATCAACACCCTCGGGTGTCACACGGACTTTGTTCATGATTACGATAATGCTTCTATCACTAAAATATTGAATACCGCCTGGTGGGAACTGCTTCTCTAATTCCTTGGCAAGTCCCTCAAGGCTGATTTCCTGTTCTGAAACAGAGAATGCGACAATGCTAGGACCATAGATGAACATCTTGGGAACAGCTGCATCGCCAGTAACACTAGCAAGAACGATACTGAGGGTATTTGCATCGATACCGATGAGGGTTCCTGCGTAATTCTTTCCATTATTCAGTTCAACCTCTACAGATGAACCGACTACCGCTGCCATCTCGCGGTTAAAAGCTCTCATTGCTGCGACATCTGACATCCTATTTTCACCTTCGAAAGTAAAAATGCGACTTATTCAGTCGCGAAAGAAAGCCGTTTTAAAACCTCTGTTAAGACAAGAGAATGTGGCAGTACCGGGATAGAAGTACTTCCAATTGTGCTCCCTTCTTTTCGAATAGTAGAAAAGTACTCGTTTCCATATTTACTCGAAGGTGCATGTATTGCATGACCGAGTGTTAGATTATCTGGTTACTTTGCTATTTGTTGTTGTTTTTAGTGGGAACTGCCTTCATCGTCCATGATCTATTCTTGTTTACACTTTTTCTTGCATTTCATAGCACAATCGCAATTGTTGTAGCCCTGCGTTGGCGAGTAAACCAACCTCCAAGCGACACTCCGAAGTACTATCGTTGAGTAAGACTCGAGAAGCAGGGGTGGCCACTGGAATCGGTGGTAGGAGGGGGGGAGTTATGAGGGCATGTTCAAAAACTCGTGATTCCAGTGACCTCGATTTATGATATCTTTTCTGAGGGTCAACCCTTCCACCCTCTGACGGTCCGGACCCTTTGAAGAAGTAATTCATCTAGTGGCGTTGTTTCAGGCGTGGCGTTGGGTCTAGTCTTGACCCCTCAAGTATTATATCTACATGAAACGATTTGAAGTTCTAGCTCTGATTTTCCGAGAGGTTTGATAGCATCTGACATATCATCGAGCATACCACCTAGGATTGCGCAACCACATCACTTTCTTTTGCCGGCAACATCATCTACTAGGTCTTTGCAGTGAAAAAGACATACAGGAACAGAACTGCGAACAGTCCCAATAGTCCGATGAGTAACCACGCAGCGACGGGCAGTGTCATTGTGAAGACATTCCACAACATCCCAATTGCTCCTAGGATGTTGAAAACGAGTTCCATTATGACATAGATCTCAACCTGTTCCCATGAGGTCTTTTGGTACGCAAAGAAGGAACCAATAGCCATCATGAGTGTGGTCATTCCTACAATCCGACCAGATGCGACCTCGGCAGGCCATCCAGTCAGTGTGTTCCAGTATTCAGGCAAAAGGAACCAGAAGGCTCCAAAGACCAATGCGACGATGAAGCGTAGAAGGAAAACATACTTTGCTAAACTAGGTACTTCCCCTGACATTTCAATCACGCGCCAATATTAACAAAAAAGATGGTTTAGCTTTCTTATCTATATTTCTAATAATAATCACCAATCCATTCAGAATATGAACAATGATTCATATCTTGAAGAGTTATCGCAAAGATTGAAAGAGAAGCATAATAAGACGGGGAGAAATTTTCTGAGGGGATGATATGGATTGACGGAGATGTATACAACTGAGTGAAGTGGAGGTACGGCGTCTAGACATGAACCTTCTAGAGCAGTGGATCGAGTTACATAAAACTGTCTATGGACGCTTTCCCTGGCCAAGACCCATTAGCAAGGCCGATGTTGTCACACTCATAGAGTCTTCCCAGAATCACCCTTTTGTCGCATGTCACAACCGACGACTTATGGCAATTGCAGCATTGAAGGTAGAGGACAACTCAGAAGTATTGCACCTCGCTGACCTTGCTGCCTTAGAAGCATCATCTCCAGTAATTGAATCCTTAATCAGGCATCTCATCTCCAAGGCAAAGGACTTGAACGCGAAACGGATTTGGACCTGGATATGGGATTCGGAAAAAGCGCTTCTAGATGCACTCACTTGTGTTGGATTTGTAGAAAAGGAGCGACATGGTCTCATCTCACTAGCCCTCGCTAAATCAGACTCAAGTATGTCTGATTTGACAATAAAGATAGAATCTATCTCTGATGGTATCAAGATTCCTGACTTTGTTCAGGCAAATAGAGAAGCATTCAAGGATGACACTTCGCGCCTACTGGAGGAAAAGGAGTTGGAGGAATGGCTGGCGAAGCAAGAGGGCTTTCTTACCGAATGCCAATTGGCTGCTGTTGTCGACAACAAGATTGCAGGCACCTTGTTGTCCGAAGTCTTTGTTAATTCTGCCAAGGATGGCAGTCCCCTTGAAGCATGGGTATACGGACTAGGTGTAATAGAGCAATATCGCAGGCAGGGAATAGCGTCAGTCTTGCTCAATGAACTGAACAATCGTCTGATAACAAAAGGCGTCAATAGGCTCTGGCTATTTACAGATACCAAGGGTCCAATCAGGGCCTTCTATGAGCATGCCGGATGTACAAAGGAAGCTGATTGGATTGAGCTCGACCTAGAAATAGGCGGATGATGCACCAGGAAGTTAGGATGATTACGTGTCTACAAACAGCCATAAATCTTCAAAGTACACACAAATCATGAAGATACTCGCGTTCAATGCCAGCCCGCGAAAGGAGCGGAGTAACACTGACATTCTCATGAATCATTTCATAGAAGGTGCACGAAAGGGTGGCGCCGAGATTGAAAAGCACTACATCGTAGACTTGGATATCAATGGATGTTTGTGTTGTTTCACCTGTTGGTGGAAGACGCCTGGGAAGTGCGTACATCGTGATGACATGGACTGGATTTTCCCAAAACTCGCAGAAGCTGATATTATCTTCTTTGGAACTCCTATCTATGGAAACAATATCACTCACTACATGCAAAGGCTTGTTGAGCGAACTTTTCCAGTTTCTCTTCCAGAGATGATAGTCAAAGACGGAGAGGTGACTCATCCTGGAAGACAGCAAAAAATCCCTCAGATCGTCGTAGCAGCAAATTGTGGATTTCCAGAGAGCACATCCTTCAATATCATACGTGGGTTATTTCCAACTGCGCTCCATATACAATTACCTGCAGGACAGATTTTGCAGTATACCGACGGAAAGGCACAACTCTCTGACTTTCTCAAAGCCATCATGACTGCTGGTGAACATCTTGCACGAAATGAACCGATTTCGGATTCCTTGAGAAACCAGCTGAGAGTTGACTATACTGATGAGATGAAAAAGGAGATTATGGAGAAACACAATCTCTACAGTGCCTCCCGTTTAAAGAGCACCTAACCCATTGCGCGGGTTCGTGGGTTAATATAGCAGAATCCATAGCACTCTCATCACAGGGATGAACAATGGGTACTAGAATACAATACGGATTATTGCTATTAATCGTCTTGATGCTCCCTTCGTTTTCTGTTACTGCTCCAATATCATCAGTGAGCCAGAATCGCTCCAATTCATTTGTCACATCACAACTTGAAGACCACGCGCCCATCTACATACATCGTAACGAA
>CAYMLT010000221.1:0-5852 GCA_964391265.1 uncultured archaeon | reverse complement strand
CCCGGTGAGATCCTGTCCCAGGGCTCCTGTACACCGTTTTTAACCTGTCCCCTGGGCAGATGCCAGTTGTCACGCAGACCTACATCATACTGATCCATGGTCAGTCGCCATTTTCCGTTAAGCTTTTCAACCGGTCTGCCTTCGCTGAAAATCATGCCACTGCTGTTGAGGTTTCGTTTGTCACACTTGCTGTAATAGGCTTCATTGTGAATCGATTCCTCAAAATTTCCGCTTTTTTTCATTTATAATTCACTCCGCTATTTTCCTGTAAATTTCTTCGGGAAGGCATTCCGCCAGATCCCTGATATCAGGTTCCGTAATCCTGTCGGTTGCTGTGGGAACTGCATAAACCGCGCTTGTCAGAATGGTTTCACCCGGTTTGTGTTCACCTTTCAGAACAGGTACAACAACCCTGGAGTACATGATGTTCGCATTGGGGCTTGATGGTATGACATACCCCGTACGTTCGTTCTTCAGGTCTTTAATAAAACTCCGGCCGGCTGACGATACTGTATCAGCATAACCCTTCTGCGCCGTCTTTTCTACATCAGGCACTGGATAATAATCATTGCCGAATGCCAGGGGAAAGCCGCCTTCTGCAGAAAACAGGGTCCTGCCCGATTTTATCCGATGTATCCTGACATGCCATCTCCCTTCCTGAAGAGGGACCAGCCAGGTTTCGGCATCGGTATCGTCATAGACACTCCAGCGGGAATAAAGATATTTGCCGCCTATTTCATGATCATGGGTTTCCCTGCGGTATCTGTAAAATCCGGATTCCGGGTCATCTGTCAGCAGAAGCATATTGTCTGCCGCAAGTTTATCGATCCCGTATGCGTCGGTAACCACATTAAAACCGAAATATCCGGAATAGGCGAACTTCGAATACTTTTCAGCCATATGAAGATGTTCATTGGATATTCCGGGTGTCCACTGCCCTGCATTCAGGGCATAATGATGTCCTGCTTTTGCCTTTGGAAAAATATGCAGACCGCTTCCGCTCTGCACGCAGTTTTCAGTTTCTCCAGCAGTCCTGCCGCCGGTGTTCCAGAACGGATGATCATCGCTTACGGCCAGGGCCGCAAAAGCCTTGAAGGCCCAGAGAGGCGAATTACAGGAATTATATCTTTCGGCCATATACCGGTTCGGATACGTATACCCGATGGAAAGCCTGCCTTCTCCGCTGAATATGGGCTTTGAAAACCACCAGCGCAGATTGGCTTTGAGCAGACAGCCCGCCCTGCCCAGGTCCGTTCCTTCGGAAAACGCGAGGGGAAGCACACTCCAGAAAGCGGCCTGGGCGAAACGGTAAGTAAGACTCCTGCCGAAAGGCAGCGCGCTTCCGTCATCGGAAAACCAGTATCTGAATTCATCAGAAAATACGAGGGCCCTTTCAGAATATTTGCGGGCATAATCCGGATAAAGGTCCGAACAGTACGCTGAAAAGACCAGGCCGTAAAACTGCATGGCCCAGGGAATATAATAATCGCGCGCCCTTCTCTTGTCAGGATATCCGTCATTATACCAGCCTTTGTCATCCAGGAAAAAGCTGTCCGTAATCTTAAGCGCATTATCAAGTATTTCCGACCGCTCAGGAACCACCTCAAGCTTCGCCAGAGCACAGTTCACCAGGATACGGAAAAAAACCCAGTTGCAGCCCGGAATCTCCCTTTCATTTATATAAAGAAGCCATCGGGCAAAATTGTCCCTGGTCTTTTTATCCAGCGGGTCCCAGATTTTTTCAGGGACCATCAGCAGGCTCCAGGCAAATGCCGCCATTTCGACCAGAAGCTGATCATAATTGGAAGGGACCCCCCAAAATTCGCTGTTGTCAGGATCTGTCCCGCTGCTGATTCCCTGCATAACAATTGCGGCAAACTCATCGGCCCTGCGGCTGTCAGCTGTGCCCTTTATAAAAGGGGTCATCCCCCAGAGAATTCTGGAAAAACCTTCGTTTTCTACGGCCCTTTCGCAGAAAGTGGCACCTCCGCTGCCCGGATCGACAAGGGCTTTGCCGGGACTCAGCATATCAAGGTAAGGCTTGACCGTTTCCAGAAAAGCATTCTCCAGATCCTGGCGTGTGTTAAGCGGGTTTTCAGAAAGTTTTCGGTTTATCATTTTCTTTTCCTGTTATCCCTTAATACCGCTCGATACAACGCCTTCGACGATATATTTCTGGGCAAATATAAATACAACTATAACAGGAACCAGAGCTATCAGTGAGGCCGCCATCTGCGGACCGTAATACACATCATATTCATTGATAAAATCCGCCAGCCCCAAAGGCAGCGTCTTCAGTTCCTTTGAATTCAGGTAAATCAGTGCTGTAAACAGGTCATTCCACCAGTAGCGGAAAGACAGGATCCCCAGTGTTGCTATTACGGGTTTGGACAAAGGCAGCATGATTCTTGTAAAAATATAGAAGTGGTTCGCTCCGTTAATTTTGGCGGCCTCTATATAAGATTCGGGGATCGTCAGAAAAAACTGCCGCACCATGAATGTTCCGAATGCCGTAAACGATGAAACCAGTATCAGCGCTGCATGGGTATTGTACAGCTTAAGTGTCTTTACAATTATAAACTGCGGTATGATAAACACCTGGAATGGTATCATTATCGAAGAAATATACAAAAGGAAAATAATGTCACGTCCTTTCCATTTCAGTTTGGACAGTGCATATCCTGCCGTGGTCGCCGTTATAAGCTGAATTGCAGTAATTAATACGGTTATTTTTACCGAATTCCAGATATATCCGGGAAAATTATCCATCAGTGCCGAAAAGTTGTCCATAACCGGATTCTTCGGAATGAGGGAAATCGGGTAGGAAAATATTTCAGCTTCAGTCTTGAACGAGGAAGATATTACAAGAACCAGCGGATATAAAATAAGTAATGAGAAGAATACCAGTATGATATACTTCAAAGTCAGGCTTATTATTCTTCTTACTTTATAATTGCTTAAAAAACCGTCAAACGATATCATAACTTACCCACCTTTTCTGCAGCCTGAGCTGGACAATGGTAATCGCAAGAACTATCAGAAAAAGCACTACCGATTCGGCGGCTCCTTTGCTTATCTGCCAGAATAAAAAGCCGTTGCGGTAAATATCAAAGGCGAGGACCCTGGTCGAATCAGCTGGCCCCCCGCCGTACTGACCGCCTGTCATGACATATACGTGATCAAAAACCTTAAAGGCATTTATGAGGGCGATAATCATACTGAAAAAGATTACCGGACTTATTCCGGGGATTGTGATCGAGATCAGCTTTCTGAAATTTGAGGCGCCGTCGATGTCGGCCACTTCGTACAGCGACTGATTGACTGTCTGAAGTCCGCTGAGAAAAATAATCATGTAATATCCGAAAGACTGCCAGACAAATATTATGATTATTGTCATCAGAGATGTCTTCCGGTCCGCAAGCCAGGGAATGGCTTTTAGGCCGATTGACTCAAGAAAATTATTCATAGGTCCCGAAGTCGGATGAAATATGAACAGGAAAGCCATACAGATTGCGACATTGGATAAAATTACCGGCAGGAAAAGCAGTGCCCTGAACAGTATTTTCCCCCTGAGCTTCCCGTTAAGGATCAGGGCAAACCCGAAGCCAAGCAGCAGCTGGAATATAACTGAAAAGCCAACAAAAACAAGAGTAACAGAAAGGGATTTCCAGAATTTGGGATCCTTGAAAATCAGAATGTAGTTGTGCACTCCGGTAAATTTCGTTTTGGCGAATGAACCCGAATAATTTGTAAAAGAAAGCAAAAACGAAGATAAAATCGGAAACAATATGAAGACAGCAAATCCGAGAAAACTCGGCAGCAGGAAAACCATTGCCGGTTTGAAATCATTGTTTAATCTGGTTCGTGAAAGCATAAAAAATCCTCATGAAAATATTCGGGGAAAGATCCGAGAATCTTTCCCCTGAAAATGTTTACTGAACCTGTTCCGCGACCTGTTTGAGTCTTTTTTCAAGAAGATCTTTCAGCTCAGCATCGCTCATACTGTCAGCAAGATATTCTTCCATAATGGAAGCAAGTTCGCTTTCAACCATTGAACCGTACTTGTTGTAGAACTGCGGCCGGATGATTCTGTCTTCTGTAAAATATTTGAGAGCAGTAGCATCAGGCAGAATCTTGGCAAGTTCTGCTTTTACATCGTCAGTCATATAAGCAGGAAGAAGACCGTTTGCGGCTACTCTTTTTGCGCCTTCAGGCCCGCCCAGCCAGGCGATGAATGTAAACATGGCTTCCTTGTTTTTGGAACTGGCATGAACATGACAGAATGTCGGATTACCGAATGTTGCATAGGGTTTTTCATCACAGGGCATTCTTGTCAGGGAATAATCTTCCCAGTTATAACCGATCAGCAGATTTTCATCTCTTCCCTTAAGCATATGTCCCGGAAACCATTCACCGATTACAAGCATTCCGGCTTCACCGGCATAGAACGGCTGCGAGTAATGGGTCTTTGTTACTTTTGTTTCAGTCAAGGGCATAATTGCACCTGCATCTTCCAGTTCCTTTCTGTAATGGAAGGAATTAATAACAGTCTGATTGATACTTACATTTCCATCAGCATCGACAAACTGGACCCCGTTCTGAAGAGCCGGCATAACATTGTTTGATCCCCATGTATAAAGGAATCCGCCGTAAGGAAGGCTTGCGAGTTTCTTTTTCAATTCTATTGATACTTCGATGAATTTGGCCCATGTCCATTCGCCTTTTTCAACATAGGTATCCGGCGCAGGAATACCGGCCTTTTTAAAGATTTCCTTGTTGTAGTAGGTGAAATATGAAGTTCCTCTGAAAGGAATGGCAAGAGTAACTCCATCAATGGAAATTGCATCCTTGTATCCCGATACTGCATTAAGATCAAAGCCGGCTTTTTTGGCCAGATCATCAAGCGGTGCAATATAGCCATTGTTGTTATGGACAAAAATATCAGTTGAACGTTTCTGCATGTAGCCGTCCATCTGGGCACCGCCTGCAAGCAGCGTCGAGATCTGGGCTTCATATTCATTTAGGGGAATCCATTTTGCGTCTACAAATACTTCATTCTGTGAATTATTGAATTCATCAATGAGCGGCTGGTAAGACGGATCATCCCACAAATAGAATACTACGGTTACCGGTCCCTCAGTCTTAATGGATTTTTCACTTCCGCCTTTTGCAAATGATGCTGCGGCGGCGAACAGACAGAAAACCAGAAACAGTATAAGTTTCTTTTTCATAAATACCTCCTGAATACTTATATTGTTTTAGCTTGAATCCGATTTCTCAGAAGTCAATTTTGAATTCCATAAAAAACTTTAAAATCTGCTTCTTATTACGTTTAATTTCCTTACTTACTTGTATTTTACAGTGTCACCGCTATTTCGAGTGCAATCTGAACTGATTCGGAGTAAGTCCGGTATCTTTCTTGAAAAGAGTGAAAAAATAACTGTAATTACAGAATCCGGCGCTTCTGAAAATCTTTTTTATCGGGAATTTGGTTTGAACAAGATGTTTCTTGCAGGCATTCAGGCGCAGTGTATTAATGTATTCGAGAATCGACACATCGAAAATATTCTTGAAAGTAAAACGGATATACTGGGATGAGAATACCAGCTGTTCGGCAATACTATCCGTGCAGAGGTTTATATCCTGAAAATTTTCATCAATTTGTTTTTTTACTTTCTGGGCAAGTTCCTGGGTCTTGCTGTTCTGCTTGTCCTGAAGACTCTCTGAAATGCACAGAAATATTTCCATAAATTTCTTTTTCAGCTCTTCCACTGTCTCCAGGGCCTCGATATCTTCCAGAAGTTCATTAAGTTCGATATATGAATTCAACAGACGGTCTTTCTGGCTTTCCA
>CAYMLT010000220.1:0-5860 GCA_964391265.1 uncultured archaeon | reverse complement strand
GAATGTTTGAATTGCATTTCTATACGTTTCAATGATTTCCGGATATTTGAGTTCTGCGCTGGTTACGGATTCAACTGGAGGTGCTCGGTATGCAAAGATATCTTTCATGAGAAAAACAGTTTCATTTGTCTTTCCAATGATTTCCACTTTCACTATACCTGAATTTATCAGAGGCGCTACCGCCTCTCGAATATCTACTGTATCACTTTGGATTTCGTTCTTCAACCATATTGAAAGCCGCGCCGCACTTTCGACGCCCTGCGTTTCCATTCTCTCAAGAATCAATGCTGTTGATGGTGTCAGAAATACCATTGCCAATCTCTGCTCCTCAGTCTTTGGAGGAAGCTTACTGCGTTTTTTCATTATCTCCTCTAAATCAATTTCGTCAGGTGTCATAGTAACAAGCTCTAGAACAAGATTGCTCATTCCGATAATCTCTTCTTCTAGCACATCGAGTGTATCTTCATTCCCTATTAGAAAGCATATCATCCACCCGGGGAAAGAATCGTGCATATACGATAATATTCTTCTTCCTTCCAATTCTGATATCCGCAGGTTTGTTTTCCTTTCATTCGAATGGTCATAATAGACCGTATTCAGTATCTTTTCATTTAAAGTGAGGGTTTCTGGGTATCTCTTCTCCACGATGAACCCATGATAATCATCAAGATGAACAACGAACATTGCTTCAAGCATGCTTAGTCCCATCGAATGAGTTTCACTAACGTAAATATCCTTTTCCCATCAATCTGAAATCACTGATGGTTTGGCTCTTTCCAATGTTCTAAACACTGAATTTCACCGTTATCTCCTACCAGCCAACATGATTCACATACAATGCTTCCACATATTGCACAAGTTCCAATTGACATGTTGAATCTTTCAAACTTTGTTGATAAGGCATATTCCGAATGCTTTTTGCAGAACCCTTCGTCGCATCTCGCGCACGATATTGAAACAGCATCTGAACATCGTGTACATACGCTCTTTTTCCGAGAATCGCTTTCCTCGCCTCTTTCTTCTCCTCTATTACAGGTCTGGTTTCCACAATCACCTATTCCCTTGTACTGTCCGCAACGCGGGCAGTATGGATCTAAGACCGCAGATGGCTTTCGTCCTGACATTAGTATGTACCGCGCATCTATTATTGACATAGATGCACTTCTAGAAAGGATGAAAAGGGTTACGCCAAATCCGGTAGATGTGTTCTCGCGATGGACCTAGAAGGAAAGCATATTATTATTCCTGCATCTGCAACAAAACACCTTCAACTATCTGGTGGCCCTCCTATGGTACAGGCGGTTCCAGAAGATTATGTTCTAGCTGCCAATGTGATGATGCTGATAGAGGAAAGTGGCGGCGATGACATTGAATTCGTGTTGAAGACTTATATTCCTATCAGAATTCTTCACATGCCCAAAGGGTCAAATTGCGTCTTTATCGAAATGCTAGGGCTATCCTCGACTAATGTACAACTGGCACCGCCTGATATTATAGAAGGCCTACTACTAGAACTCAAATCATCGAATAGGTCAGATACGCTCATTGATTCGGTGGGCCAATTAGGTGAATTCCTAGAGGTAATCGCACAATTGAAAAGTACGCCACAAATTGGCATACTTCCAGCTTCACAAGCAGAATCTATCTCTGAACTTGTACATTGGCCTCAACAATCTGACCTGGAGTCCTATTCGATGGATCTTCCAGCAATTATGGACGAAGGCACTTTCAAGGCAACAGATAGTGCTATTCGTGATTCGTATAATTGTCTCAACAACATCCAAGATAAAATCCGTCGCTTTGATGACATCTTGGATGAAAAGATTGTACGCATTGATAGACTATCCACCTCTGATGTTTCAGAGCGACTTAAACGTCTTCAAGATCGAATATCCGTTCTTGAGGAAGAAATACAATATCTAGAATCAAGAAGAGAACAATTCTCCTCAAAAGATGCGAACTCTTCCGAATCTAAGAAACGAATTGCAGAAATCGAGTCAAACTTGAAAGCTCGAAGAAAGGCATTAGCCCGTGATCTTGAACGCAAGGAGCGAATCGAGGAACAAACTATCGGTCAAACCAAGATTCTTCGGGAAACGCAACAAAAAATGAGGAGCTTCATCAAAGGAGTTTGGCCGATTATTGAGCGGATCATACATCAACATTTTCGAATTATTACTAGGTGTTCTTCAACTCCCTCCCATTCTGAGAGCACGTTGATGCTGCCCCTACTTGTAGCAGGTTTCTCACGGAAAGGTCAGTTACGAGTTAGATTAATTCCTCCTCTAATATTAGAAGATGCAACAGAACGAGTCAGCATGAGGAGAGACTTCGTATATCCTTTTACACAAATCAGCTCAGTGAGAGCTTTGGTTGATTTGTTGACGCAGCGTGCAAATACTGATATTACATTCCGAAAGACTCTGCGGTCTGATTCACAGCATAAGAATATACTCTCCTTGGAAACCACCAGAAAAACGCTTCTTGATGGCGCTAACCTTCTCCTAGCAGATGGATTGGTGAAAGAATCAAGAGTCGAAGAGCTAAAAGAGCTCCTGTCCCGCATACCTATTCAGAAGCCAAAAAAAACCAGGAGAGGGGATGGTACCATTCCAACAATCCCCACAGATGGATCGATTTGCCAAGTTGTATTTAGTATTCACAATGATACCGGTTCTCCGATTATAGGTGCCGAATTGGAGCTCGGGGCACTTTTTCTTGAATCTGATAAATCAGGGCGAATTGAAGTTTCGCTTCCTCTTAGCAATTATGACGGTATCATAAAGGCTGTAGGATATCATCCCAAGCAATTTGATTTTACGCTAAGTTCACCCGGTATTATTGCAGTTCCTATCGTCCTTTCAGAACTATCACAGGAAGACCGGTTGAATGAAGAGCTGGACTCGCTTATTGAGAAAGCCAAACGCCTTGATACTGTTCGAGCCCGTTTGAATGAAGCCTTTGAGTCTCATGGTGATACTCTTCTACAAATTCCTGCTTATCGAACCATACTAATTGAGCTTCTTAATGATCTTGGACTTGAGCCTGAGAGTTGGATATCTGAGGCAACAAAGAAACACGGAATGATGAAACGGCTGCTTAAACGAGATGAAAGACAGGAACGTATTAGAAGAGACATACTCCGTCTTGCTGAGGAATCAAAACAAACCGGCGGAGTTATGCTCTTTTCTGAGCTCTTGGTGCGACTTGATGATAGGGGTTGGGAAACTGCCTACGAAGATATAGAGGACCTATTGAAAAACATGATTAAGGAAGGTCTTCTAGAAGGCATTACGAATCTTGAACACGGAACTAGGCTGGTGAAGTTTATCCCTGTTGCCTTGACCGATGACCCTCAAAGGATCTTGGCTCTCGCGTCACGAAATGATGGTAAATTAACAATCGAGGAGTCTGTGATCGAGCTTGGCTGGACAGAAGAACGAGTAAAAAATGCACTTGACCTTCTGCTTGTGAACGGCGTTGCTAAAATCCAGAAGAGCTTCTCTCGTAGTACCCAGTATTGGTTCCCTGGTTTGAGAAGTAGAAAGAATTAAAATTAGGTCCGGATTGTGAACTCCTAACGTTTGGCTAATTTGGGGTTATACTAATTGAATCGATTATCACATTTAGTGTTCTCATTCTCATTGTTTGTTGCTCTCTATTCTCTTGTATATGCATTTTCTGTATGGCAATCTGATATCGGAACGCTAAGCCAGTTTGCTTTCTACTACGTCACAGGTGGGTTGGCTCTAAGTTTTATTGCCACACCCCTCCTTTATTGGAGGGCTCCTCACAAGGATGCAAGTGACCGAACTACAAGCAATAGAGGGGCGGTTTCTGCTGTCTGGTTTATCACTTTCTGCGTTGGATCGCTTGGAGGCTCAATCATCTATCAATGGTATTCGGGTATAGCTATCATAGGGCATCTATCCATCTTTATTGGTGCATTGATTATGATGTCAGGAGCGCTCATTCCAGATTGGGACATTATTCTCATGGGCATTGCAAGCCACCGAAACGTAATCTTCCATTCTGCTATTCTGCCAATGATAGGAGTCCTCATGACACTAATCAATGTGGCTTATTCGATAATATCCTCTTCAACCCTTGCTATTGGGGCACATGTTGAATACTATGTAACTGCATTATTCCTTCTTGGATATGCAAGTCACCTCTATCTTGACATCTTTCCAAGTGATGCAAGTCCACTTGAGATCGTATGGCGTGCAGTTAATCCTGTGGAAGAGGCACCAACAGGTCTAAAACAATACGGGCCAATTAAGATTTCCAGAAGAGGTGCACGCTCTTGGTTGGTCGGCAATGCAACCTTGCTATTGATGATTGCTATTGCATTAATGGCTCTATATTTCTATAATCTATAGTTTCAAAATGAATCTTTATGACGTCGATGCTACCACTCGACGTCTTCTATTTCTAGGTCTTCATCATCATCTTCATCGTCAGTGATGTCATCTTCATCATCATCTTCATCGTCATCCTCAAAGAGAAACGTTTCCGGATCAACATCATCCTCTTCTACAATCGTGAGCACTTCTTCCTCAACAGGAGGCTTTGCTTTCTTTATCTTCTTCTTTAAAGCATCAGGTGCTAAACAGAGCATATCGGATTCGTCAAAATATTGACATTCAGGGCAACACTCACCTTTTCTTGTACAAGTAAGGAATGCCCCACATATTTTGCAGCACTTCAGTTCTGACACGATTTACACCTAAATTAAATTCTAACAAAACAAATCCTCTCACATCCCAAATAAGCGTCTCCATCACGACCCCAACCCATCAAATCATACCAATACTCTGACTACTCCGCCAATGTTAAATGAGTATTGCAGGAAGAACCTCTCGAGTTGAATGACTTGGATAATCTGGAATCTTATGTTCGAAAAGTGGTTCTTGAAAACGCAGTTAAATATAATGGCAAGCCAAGTGCAAAATCTGTTATGGGTGCGATTATGGGGTCAAGAGTTGACCTTCGTTCCCGTTCCGAAGAAATCAAAGCACTTGTTGAAACCCTTGTTCATGAAATTGAGAAAATGACCTTTGAAGACCAGAAATCTAAGTTGTTCCAAATTGATCCGGAAGCTCTCTATGAGGACAAAGACACAAAGACAACAAAGAAAGAGATGCCTGACCTTCCCAACTTGGAAAAATGGGACCGAGTTGTAATGCGACTAGCTCCCTTCCCCTCGGGCCCCTTGCATATTGGTAATGCTCGAATGGTGATTCTCAACGACTACTATGTGAAACGCTATAGTGGGAAACTCATTCTCGTCTTTGATGACACAATCGGTTCGAAAGAAAAGCAGGTGGAGCCGGAGGCATTTGACTTAATTCCTGAAGGTCTGGAATATCTAGGCGTTAAGTATCATGAAACAATTTACAAATCCGATCGGATGGATTTATTCTACAAATATGCAGTAGATCTCATCAATCGAGGTGACGCATACGTTTGTGATTGCGATGCAACTGTTTGGAGAAACGAACATAAGGTCAAGGGAAAGGCGTGTGCATGTCGTAATCTTGCTACTGAAGATAATCTCGATAGATGGGAAAAGATGCTGGATGGAACATATCCAGAGAAAACCGCAGCAGTCCGATTGAAGACAGGCATGAATGATCCGGATCCTGCGATGCGTGATCATGTTATCCTGCGAATATCGGAAACTGATCATCCTCGTGTGGGCTCTAAATATCGAGTATGGCCACTATTGGAGTATTCTTGGGGTATTGATGACCACGAACTTGGAGTCTCTCACATAATCCGAGGAAAAGACCTCGTAAAGGAAGGAAAGATTGAGAATTTCATCTGGAACCTGTATGGTTGGAAAGATCCTGAGCTG
>CAYMLT010000219.1:0-5898 GCA_964391265.1 uncultured archaeon | reverse complement strand
ATAATTGCTGATGACTTTGGTACTACCAATAGTTCGTTCGTTCTTCTAAATCAATTCCTAATGGGTCAGGCCGGCTCTCAATCATATGTATCAGGACTCAATGTTTCAGGATTCCTTTCGTTTACGAAAGGAGTAGTGATGGATCTTGATTCTTACTACACTAGTCCGCGGCTGCCAGTTATACGTGACTTCCATCCATCTCATCCAATCACCGCCGGTGTAACTGATTTGCATCTCAACAATGCATCAGCTCTCACACCAACATGCGCATTGGGTTATACCGGAATTGCATGGACAACTTCACGCTCGTGGAGCGAGACAGATCTTAGCAGTGCCACTCCCACTCCCGACTCGGACGAATGGGCTGGTTCTCTTCCAGTGATAGGAGCAGTAGATATGTCCGGTGTGCTTGGACAGGGTGGAAAATTAGTTGCTATATCTGATCCGAGCATATTTATCAATGACATGTGGCAAAACTTTCAGGGGAACAGACGACTAGGTCAGAACCTGATTAATTGGGTGACCGATGGAAACCACGAGATCCCTATTATTTTTTGTGAACAGCTCCTTGAAGTTCCCTTAACATCAGGCGAGTTTTACTTTGGTGCATTCATGGGGCGTATGTTGTGGGCAAGTACTAACATACTACTGGCACCTATTTATCCCCTAATGACTGCAATTGGGCTCAAGAAATACCTTCCAGATATGAAGAAGCCAGAGATGAAAAGCGTGTCAGAAGTCTTCATGCGGAGAGGTCAGACTTACTTTGGTGAAAGGATGACATACTATCGGACTGAAGGTAACTATGCGCGAGTAGTGAAGATGCTGTATCGGAAATTGCGAAGGTCCATGCGGAATAAATACCAATGGACAGATTATGATTCTAAGAAAACTTGGGAGCTTATCAGGTATAAGGACCCGAATATGAAACAGGTAGATTTCTTCAAAACAATTGAGAGAATAGAGGAAATTTCCTCTAAACAGAACACAAAGATAAGGGAGAGCGAAATGATGAAGCTCTTCTTTTGGATGAAAAATATCCAAGATAAGCTAATTGAAGCAAAATGAGGTGGAAGTATAGTAATGACACTAGATGCAACTGAGACCAATGAAGAATACATTGGGCCTCCAATGAGTATCTCTGAGGTACATGATATCACATCAGAGATTCTCAGAGAATGTGGACGTATCATCGTTGGAAAACTGGATATTATGCGTGATACATTGGTCGCCTTTCTTTCGAATGGCCACGTAGTGCTTGAAGGTGTACCTGGACTAGCAAAGACATACATGGCACGTACCTTTGCGTCTGTTCTTGGGTGTGCTTTTAAAAGAATACAACTTACAGTAGATACACTACCAGCTGACTTGTTAGGAAGCAATGTATTCAATCAGAAAACAGGTGAGTTCTGGTATAGAAAAGGACCAGTATTTGCGAATTTGGTACTAGCAGATGAGATAAACAGATGCCCTCCAAAATCGCAAAGTGCCCTACTGGAAGTAATGGAAGAACGCCAAGTATCAATTGAAGGTGTTACAAGGCGCTTGCCCAATCCCTTCCTGATTATCGCGACGCAAAATCCTGTTGAGCAGGAAGGCACGTACCCTCTACCAGAAGCGCAACTGGATAGATTCATGTTCCGCTTGATTCTGGATTATCCAAGTGGTTCTGAAGAGGCTGAGGTTGTTCGCAGAAAACACGTTGGAGAGGCAACTGACCTCAGAATTCTCGCCGATCCTAGTACAATGGTTCGCATGCAGGAAACCTGCAAAACAGTGCATGTTGACGAAGATATCATTTCCTACATTCGCGATATCATTGTAAAAACAAGAAATAATCCCCAGATTCTTCTTGGAGGATCTCCACGGTCATCACTTGTGCTGATGGGTGCATCAAAATCACGAGCTGCAATGCATAATCGCGACTATGTTGTTCCAGAAGATGTCAGGCGATTGGCTGTGCAGACTCTAAATCACAGACTAATCCTAAAACCTGAAGCAGAACTGGAAGGTTTGACAGTGGAACGCGTTGTAAGCAAAATTATGGGCGAAGTTGACTGTCCCCGATAACACCCTTTGATAGACGGAGAAAATAGAGAATGATTACACAGAGAGGATTCGTCGTACTATTTTCGGGCGTACTTTTACTCACCAGTGGTTTTTCCTTCAATAACTTCTACCTTGTCCTCCTTGGTGTCTATCTCTGTGTAGGATTAGTTGTGACATTGCCTCTGTTCGCTATGACAGCGAATCTTTCAGGCATTGAAGTGGATCGTCAAATTGACAAGGTGAAGGTTTTCTCCGGTGATTTTCTCCGTGTTCGTGTTTCCATTAAGAATACCTCAAGGCGTCATTTTGATTTCATTGAAGTTCATGATCAGTATCCCGAGTTATGGATACTTGCCATTGGAGCCAATTTCATTGCATCTAGGATTGAGCCCGGTGGCAGTATCACATTCTCATACATTCTTCAAGTCAGAATGCGTGGCAAATACTATCTGGGCCCAACTGAGGTCATAATGCGTGACCGTCTTGGCCTTCATTACTATAAGCGAACGCTGAAGGAACACACTGAGATCTTGGTATATCCAACTTGGAAAGATGTTAGACGTCTTCAAGCGCTAGGGAAGCAAAGACAGCTGGGTCTGATGTTTGGTGCCCATAGGACCAAAGTAATTGGTATGGGAAGCGATTTTGCTGGGTTCCGTGAGTATGTCCCAGGTGATTCTTTCCGAAACATAGACTGGAAAACCACCGCTAAACGAGGAGATATGGTAATCAGACAATATGAGATGGAGAAGAATATTCAGATTGTTTGCATGGTTGATACAAGTGGCTCAATGGGTAATGGTTATCCTGAAAATACCAAGCTCGAATATGCTATCCGCGCTGCAGTTCTCCTTTCTCATATGGGACTCGAGAGGAAGGATCTTGTTGGAACCTGTGTCTTTAGCGATGTCGTGCATTCGTACATCCCTCCCTCTACTCGCCCAAACCACATGTTTAATCTCTTGGAGTCTCTTGCCATTGCTGAGCCAAAAGGCTGGAGTGATTATGAAACGGCAATTGCATATGTCACTCGACAGACAAAGAAACGGTCATTGATAATCTGGCTGACTGACCTTGAAGAGTCTCCAGCTCCTCTACTTAACGCAATGAAATCTTTGGTTGCAAATGGCCACAAAGCTATGGTGATAAGTCCCTTTGGACCTTGGTTCGAAGCCCCCGTAGGCCAGTTTGGTCCCGTTGAGAGGGTATTATCAGAGGCCGTTTCTGAAGAATTGTGGGAACGAAGGCAGAAAATTACTCGGGCTCTTGCTCGATTTGGCATTTCTGTCGTAAACGTCGGTCCAGGTGATTTTCTCCCTACAATAATCAACCAATACGAGAATGCAAAACGAAAGGGGGTTGCAATGTTTTGAAAACTGTCACTTGGATTTTGCGAATTCTCTCACTTGTAGCATTCGCTCTCATGTGTTGGTCTGTCTATAACGTTATGTCTGGAATGTGGGACTGGGACGCTCCATACATCTTCATTGTAACAGTATTTCGACTCATCTCGATGGTATTGTTTTTTGTTGGCTCGCTTGTTATGGCTGGCCTTGTCGCTCCGTTTACTGGATTTGCTCCAGGCGATGCTCTCGTTGGATTATACAATACACAGCTCTTGAAAATGTGGTACATGCAGCCTTATGGTGTCACTGAACCTCTTACAAGTGTTAATCAAGTCTTTGGCGGTTTCATGGCACACATTGAAGGTATATGGTTCATACTTCGTGATTACTCTTTCACCTTCATGTATTTCCTTGGTGCCGCTTTGGGGATTGCACTTTTTCTCCAGTCGCTATTTAGGATGGAGCACAAATATGTTGGAGGTGCGTTCATTTCAATTCAGTCCATCCTGATTATTGGAAGCTACCGATTGATATCCACTATGCCGACTTACCCAAATGGCTTTCCAACGGATTTTCTGGTATTTTTGGGTAGCAATGTTCAAATCTTGGCTCTCATATCGTTCGCTTATCTGGAAATAAGTTATCAAATGATTTACAGCTATTCTGTCGGAAAACCTGTTGAAGATAGAGAAGAAACCCTCAAGAAACAGCTGTTGGCCCTTCGTCAGACGACAAGGAAGCAAGATGCAATTGAACGTGGCGAAAAGATGAGCGCATCAGCAATGAGTCGCACTTCTGGAGCGACGGCCTTCTCATTCCTTCGGGAAGCTATTGAACGGCGTGTTGTTGGTGACAAGGAAGTCATTGAGAATTTGGATGCCGTGGCTGATGTCCGCCGGCTCCAGATTTTCGTTGACGATTTATTCATCAACGAACCCACAGCAAGGGACGAACTCACAGCAAAAGCGGCTGCACCTTCTTCTGGATATGTAATCACTTCTACGATAAGTGGATCTGTTCTTCGGTTCGTAGGAGTATTAGCTATATCCTTCATATTCATGAATCCTTTATTCTTTACAGCATTTCTGAATCTACCTCCAGGAATCGAGAATAGCGTGGAGATATTGCAACCGGAATTACTTGTATTTTTCATGACACCAATTCTCTTTCTATTTGTACTCGTGGCTATGATTATTAGCTGGAACACATCTCGGGAGATTGAAGAAAAACCGGATTTGACTCCTGAAGAAAAGGAGAAGGAGAAGCAGCGCAAGAAGGACCTTGTTCTGAAACGAAAAGCTGCTAAGAAAGCCCGTCGAGAGAGAGAAAGAGCAAAGAAAAAACGGACTTCTGAGGGCGATGGAAAGGACGAATGGGATAAAGCCCTTGACGACACTTACAAGGCTTAATGCCTCAATAGGGGTGTATGGATGAAATCAGTTGTTGTATCTCATGGCGATGTGGATGGAATTACTTCCGGGGCCATTGCCCTCCTTGAATTTCCTAACTCCGCATTCTATTTCTCAAGACCCTCCCAGATTCACAAAGACTTGCATCGAATAGCAAGAAATCATCCTGCACAGGTAAGTGTAAGCGATATTGCAATCAATGAGAAACGGTTTCCTCATATAGTTCAAGCACTTGATGAGTTTTCTGAATCAACTCAGATATTTTGGACTGATCACCATCCAATAAGCAAAAAGAACCAGAAGGAACTTGAAAAGCGAGTTAACTTTTTTCATGAAGTGGGCCCATGCGCCGCGGAGCTCGTTTACAGACGTTTTCATGAAGGTTTACCAGAGTATGCTCTTCGTCTAGCTTTGTATGGCGCAATTGGTGACTATTGCGATGGCACTAGATTTGCGATTAATCAATTTGAGAATTATGACAAACGAACGTTATATCTCGAAGCAGGTCTTCTTGTACAGTCCCTGCAGGAAATTGATTACAAACAAAAGGCAAAACATCTTGTTCAAGAACTAAGTTTAGGAACATCTCCAAGTGCGATGAATAGCATTGTCAGACTCGCCATGAAAGCAACTCGGATTGAGAGTGAGGTTTTCGGATATGTGAAGAATAATGCTCGAAAACTGGGAAACGTTGGATATGTTTTGGATATGCCAATACGCGGCTATAGAGGAAAATCTGCAAAGTTTGCTGCATATCTAACAGAATCAAATGTAGGAATCAGTGTAAAAACTGATGATGATGATGTGGATATGAGTCTTCGACGGCGAAGGCTCAAAGTAGATTTGAACAAGGCGCTCAACACAATATTACCAGGTTTGGAAAATGCACATGGAGGAGGTCATCCCGCAGCTGCTGGAGCAAGTATGAGTAAGAGTTCATTTCCCGTATTTCTGCAACGTCTTGCTGATTACATTGATTCCAATTTCAGCCAAAGAAGATAAAGGCACTATATAGAACCCAAATAACCGTCACAATCGCCTCACCTGCAACAATTCCACTGTATCTATTGGGCCCATTCTGAGAACACGGTCAA